>JAFRRE010000061.1 GCA_017428285.1 Bacteroidales bacterium
CACGCAGCGAGAAGGTATTGGTGGTGAAATAGAACACCTTGATGCCTTCACGCACCCGAGGTGACAGCATGGCCTTGGTGCAAGGGAAGCCCTCCTCATCGACTGACGATATCATGGTGATGGGCAGTGTGTCTGCCATCTTGGCGATAAGCTCTTTAACGCCCATCAAGGCAGGGTTTTCAGGAGCGTCTTCATCTATCGTCAATTCCTTGCGCCAACGTTTCAGATGCGGGAAGTACATCTTCATCTGGCCGATGTATTCTTCCTTCGTGATGGGCTGCGGCAGCCCTTTGTTTACCTCGTCCACAAACTGGGCACAAAACCCAATCATCTCATCCATCGTGCAGTCTTGGGTAAACTTGCCATCCTTGTAGCAATAGATGCAATAATCCTCATTTTTGCTTCCATCGGCATTGGTGCCGAGGATTTCGTTGGTGAGCGGCATACCGCAGCTTTGACAAAACTTCATTTCCATAGGTTTATCTGTTTATAATATTCACTTCCCTGTCAAATTCTTCCGTGCTTGAGGATTATGAGCAAAAACCGCTCCCACCGTCGAGCATTGCTCTATTTCCGAACATTCGCCGCAAGTCGCTACACCTTTCTTCAGCGCACACTGGTGTATGGCACACAGGCTTTCGTAGAAATGTCTTTTAGCGATTGCAAAAATACAATCTTATCATAAAAAAACATAGCTTTGCAGTATGATTCAAAAATCATGTCGGAACTGAAGACACTATTATCAAGTAGAATCGGCGGCAGCGATGCCAAAGCATTGGCCCAAGCCGGCATCAAGGAGGAACTGTTTCAGTTGCTTTTCGACCCCGACAAGCGCACTTCCGACAACGCCGCCTGGGTGTTGACCCATTTGCCCAAAACCGCGGATCCATGGCTGACTGAACACCAAAACATCCTTATCGATGAGGCCATGCGCACAACGAGCACCACCAAGCGCCGCCTCATCATGAACCTCGTGGATCGGACCTCCTTCGACCCCGACCACATCCGCACCGACTTCCTCGATTTCTGTTTCAACACGATTCTTTCCGATGAACCCGTCGGCGTGAAGAGCTTGGCCATCAAGTTGGCCTACGCGCAAAGTGCCCATTATCCCGAATTGCTTGAAGAGATCGACGCCACCCTTCGGATGATGGAGCCCGAGGAACTTCCCGCGGCTTTGAAGCACCTGCGAGGGAAGATGCTTGCTAAAGAAACTATTAACAACAAAACAAAATAAATTAATGGAAGATCAACACCCCATCCAAGAAGGCTATATGCCTTATCTCGGCTACCAAACTTACTACCGCATTGTCGGTGAACCTTCAAGCAAGCCCGCACTGCTTTGTCTGCACGGCGGACCTGGCAGTACACATAACTATTTCGAAGTGCTGGACCGCATCGCCGACACAGGCCGTCAGGTCATCTCCTACGACCAGATCGGCTGCGGCAACTCCTACCTCGACGGCCACCCCAAACTGTGGACCCAAGAGACCTGGATCAACGAGCTCATCGCCTTGCGCGAGCACCTGCATCTCGACCAGCTCCACCTCCTCGGCCAGTCGTGGGGCGCCATGCAAGCCATCGCCTACATCATCGACTGCAAGCCCAAGGGCATCAAGTCGGTCATCCTCTCTTCGGGTCATGCCTCCAGCTCGCTGTGGGCCAGCGAGCAGCATCGCCTCATCAAATACATGTCGGCAGAAGACCAAGAGGCCATCCGCCACGCCGAAGCCACGGGAAAATGGGACGACCCCGACTATCTCCGCGCCAACGAGCATTATTATGAGCGTTATGTCATCAGCGTGGACGAAAACTCGCCCGAGTGTATCCGTCGCCCGAAACGTGCCGGCAACGAAGCCTACCTCTACGGATGGGGACCCAACGAATACCAACCCTTGGGCGATCTGGCCGACTTCGAATACACTGACCGCCTGCACCAAATCACTCAGCCTTGCCTGATTTGCAGCGGTACCCGTGACATCTGCACCCCCGTGGTGGCCGCCTCGCTCTACGAGAACATCCCCAACAGCCGCTGGGAAGTCTTCAAAGGCGCACGCCACACCTGCTTCGTCGAACAAACCGACAAGTACTGCGAGATACTGGAAAAGTGGTTGGAAGAATGCGATTAAGCTTCTGACCCCTGCGGCCCAAAGCCCCTCTCCCCTACTTGCAATACTCCACAAAGCAGGAAAAGATCACCAAACTATCCTTATCCGTCCTGAATAGATACTCAGGATGCCATTGCACAGCCCAGACAAAACGGTTGCCCGTCAGTCGTGCCGCTTCGATGATGCCATCGGGAGCGATCGCCATAGGTGTCAAACCGCTGCCAAGGTCTTTGACAGCCTGATGGTGTAGCGTGTTCACTTCGAGAACTTCTTTACCCAACAACGACTGGAGGTCACCATTCAATACGACTTGATGTGTCGGGACACCGTAAGGTTTACCTTGTCGGTGGACAATCTCCGAAGGATGTTGCGAGGGAAGATCCTGCCAAAGCGTGCCACCCAAGAACGCATTGATGAACTGAAGGCCACGACAGATGCCCATAATAGGTTTGTCAGCCTCCAACGCTTTGGAAAGCAGCAATGCCTCCAGTTGATCACGTTCCGGGCTGGAAACGATGGTTCCCGTGGCATCCTCCATCCCATAAAGCGATGGTGAAACGTCTTGTCCGCCAGTAAACAAGAATCCATCGCAGGTCTCCACAATCCGTGCTGCATCCTCTTCAGATAAATCCAAAGGCAGGACAACGGGAAGACCTCCAGCAGCCTTGATGCCGTCCAGATAATCTGGCAGCATCCAAACGCTTTGGCGTGCCGCATCCCAGAGTGGCGTAACGCCAATCAAGGGGGACTTGTTCAAAGACTGATTCATTCTTCAGGCTCCTCCTCCATCTCCGAAGCTTCAATCTCAGCCAGAAGCGACATGGCTTTTTCGTAGTCCTTTTCAAAGACGAATACCGAAGCGTCGCCTTTGATGGTGTTGGCAGCCCAACCCGCCACGAGGCTCTCCTCTTGGAAATTACGGATCAAGAATTGAATGTCGTTGTCCTCCAGCACACTGCCGATGAACTCCGCATCGACCACCGAGCCAGAATAGATTCTTTTGAGTTCGTTGTTCATAATAGGGCGTATTGATGGTGGCACAAAGATAAGTAAAATCTATTGCTCTTCATACAAAAGCACCCCTGACACCATCCAATGGCTGAAACTGCCACCTTCGTCAGCGCCCTGGGGAATTGCGATTCTAAGGGTATGTCGCCCTGGTTTCAGGTCGCCGAGGTCCACATAGACTGGATTGGTAGCGGTACCGGGACACCAGCCAGAGCGCGAATAGTCCGACGATGACACGCCATTCCAGAAGTTGCCCGAGACTGGATTTTGGTCGCGGAAAGTTGCACAATCGCAGCGCCAAGGTGTATAAGTAAAGCGCTTTACACCGTCAATGTAGAGGACGTTTTCCTTGGGATTGAACTCATCGCCTCCGCCCCATCCACCGTGGCCTGTACTCAGATAACGAAGACGCACATGGGTGGCGCCTTCAGGAAGGTCAAAGGAAACCTCCAGACTGTCGGTGGCAAACAGCCGACCGTAGTTCTGTCCCGACATCTCCATCACGTTGCAAGTATTGAAAAGCGGTAAGGAACGCTGACGGCACGGCGCTTCTTCCCATTCATAGTCGTCAGGATAGGCCACGAGATCAAGCGACAGCTTGTGTCCACCCCTGTCGTAGTTTCCGATAAAAGCACCAATGAGCACGTCGCCCCGCAAACGGTCACGCAACTCACTGACCTCCTGTTTGTAGTAATTCTCATCTGTCCAGGTGAGACCCTCTATCTGCACCTTGTCGTTGAAGTGGCCCGCACCAAACGAAGTGAAGAAACGGACCAACTCCACGGGAGGCAGGTAGTCGTTTTCCGCTTTGATGCCTTGATACTGCTGACCATCTTTCGCTTCAAAAACAGGCAGCGCCTCCACACCCTGTTGCAGCCCATCACGGAAACTTTTGGCCTTTTCCGTGGGAATCACAAACACCGATGCCGTGCGGTCGTAGGCATCGCCATTGGAGCGCTGATGAATCTCAGCAAAGAGCTGGTAATGTTCCGGGAGTTGTGGCAGCTGGATCCGTTTGACGATCATGGTTCCGTGACTGAAATGAAGAGTGGTATCGAAGGGGATCTCACCTTGATAAGGGTCGTAGTCGGCAAAATGGATCTGCTCATCGATAAAAACAGGGATGCGCATCACGAGTTTGTCCTTTCGCAACTGGCTCAGCTCACGGGAAGTCTTTCGCTCGCCCCGATCAGACGGAATCAGTTCACGAAGCGAATTGTCCTTTTTCAAGCTTCTTAGATCCGTCACATAATTGCCATTTCTCATGCATCGAACCATCACGCCCTTCAGACGAACCAGTTGCGGCATGGGAGTAGCATCAAAACCAGGCTTCTCCGTCATCCACACCTCGATGGTATTGGAGTTAACGCTGGTCTTGTACTTCTTACAGGGGTATCCCAACACCTTCTCCTCCCCTTCTTCGGTGAACACCACGTCGTTGTCGCCCAATGTATATGCACTATAGTAGCGGCCATCGGGATATTGCAGCAGGGAGAACACGGAATCCAGTCGGTAATCCACGTAGGTGAGGCTTTCGGCATATCCTGGGATAGGATTCCGAACCTCATTGCCGAGTGACGTGATCTTCAATTGTCCATTATGTTCCAAGAGTTGAACCAACGTCGTATCTTGACGCTCAACACCTTTTACATACGACTGATAGACAAGCCGATGCTGCCCGATGACGGTCCCGAAGGACAGTAAGGCAAGCGCACATAATAGTCCTTTTTTCAACATGGCGTTTTTGTTTTTATAGAGACTGCTTCAAGAACTTTCTCGTCTCCCCGTTCGCACGAAGCATATACATACCCACGGGCAAGTCACTGATCACAATCCGATTCACCTCGTTGTCAAGATGAATAGTCTTCACTGTCTTTCCTGTGATGTCGATGACCTCCGCTTGGCAATCTTTGCTTTCCACAAAAACATCGATGAAATCTACGGCTGGATTGGGACACACACGTAATGATGGCTCAGGTTGTTGATGCCCTGATTTCACCGAAACCAACTGATCGGAATGCGCCTCAATCACCGCTTCAATCGTACGGTTGCAGACGGCACAGAAGGGTGCATAATCACGCATCATGCAATGCTGTTGCGGACGATACATTCCGTAGTTCAGATAGCCTCCACCTTCAAAAGCCCCTACAGTACTGTAATACTGATAATTACTCGGCGTTGGAATGGGAGTACTGGGGTCAACAAGGTCAGCCCATTTCGAATCAAAATCCACCAAAGAGGTGATATTGGGCTCCCAAGGTTCCACATTCAGGTTGTAGAGCAAGGCCAGCGGATTGTCCGGCTCTTCGTATTCATCGGCCAAGCCTGCGAAAGCATGGCCAAACTCATGGATGATGACACTGGCCGACGACATGTTGCCAGCTGTGCTCATCGAGTAAAAGTTGTAGAACCCTCCACCGCCGTACTGAGTGCTGTTCACCAGGATGTAGATCTGGTCGTAAGGCGCATTGGCGGCCACGTCTTTCACCGAGAAATAGCTACGGGTGGTGCAATAACGGTCGATATAGAAGGTATAGAAATGCGCATTGAGGATGGTGCGTTTCCAGATATGGGACGCGGGAATGTCAACGCCGCTCTCCTCGGAAGGCGCCAAGACCGCACGGAAATTGAAATCCTCAAGATGACTGGCAAACGGCTCCTGCTGGGCAAACACATCGACCAGATTCTGGCAATGCTGCTGAAACTGAGGCATCTCATCGGCAGTATAGCCTTCAGGCAGAATCACGATATCGACTTTACTTTCGGGCGTACCGTTGACCATGACGTCATAAACAGGAAACACATAACGCTGTTCGGTAGTGTTGAACATCTCGTTGGGCTCATAAAGCTTGGAGAAGACCTCCTCAAACTCGCCATCGAAATTCCTGATTTCAAGGATGATGTAGGCTTCATTACGCGGCAAAGGCACACTCACCGATTCTTCATAACAGCGTTCCATCACCCTGGCTTCGTCAGTGGTTTTCCATTCCTGAAAAAGCGGGTTGTAACCTCTTGAATAGATCACTGTATTAGTCTGAGCATCAATTACTTTCACATGGTTAGTCCCAAAATCGAATGGATCCACCAGATTGACCTTGGAGCCGCCGAAAAAAGGCTCGATGACAAAACGCTCAAATACGTAGTGAGAACTGTCGGCATTACCGCATTGAAACACGTCCATGCGCAACGATCCTTCCTCATGGAAATACTGGTCAAAGTTGATGTTTTGCGCTTTCGAAAGCACCGACGTTGCGAGTGCAAATAGAATAACAAGGGTCTTCTTCATGTACTATTTTAGTTTGGAGCAATGCAAAAGTAAGCTATTTATGCCAAAGATAATATCTATGAGAAATATTTGTATATTTGTAAACCGAATTGCACACAGAAAACAACTCAAATAATTATCAATCAAAAACGTATTACCATGAGAAAACTTACCATGATTGCAATCGCAGCACTTGCTTTGGTTTTTGCTGCATGTGGAAACAAAGGGTCTAACACCAATTCCGGCTCCAAGGGCAACGATACTCCCGCTTACGAGCAGATTACTGTCGAGAAGTATGGCGTGACTTTCGATATCCTGAAGGGCATGCGCCGCACCGACGACCCTGCTGGCGACAATGGTGGCGTTTGGACGCTAGTCCCCAAGAACGACAGTGATTTCCCCATCTATGCCACGGTACAGGTGGGCGTGTATGAATCCTGGTTCGGGCCCTACGACGACGAAAGAATCCAACGGGAATTCAATGAGGATATTCCCGCAGAGGCCGAAAAGAAACTTGACCTGGAGAAAAAGGAGTACACTTATTCCGTCGCTGGTGAAATTAGCGAGTTCCACCGCGTCATCTTCAGAGACAATCAATCCATCAACGTCATGGTGGCTTATACCGACCGGTGGGAGCCCAAACTTGGCGGTGAGGTTCGTGATCACATCCTGAACTCAGCCAAGTTCAATTAATCGGGAAAAAACACCCGCTAATCTATCAAGGGCAGCATTCGTCATTGCGACGGGTGCTGCCCAAGTTTTTTCTTTGCCTGAGTCAGCGTTCTTTCAGCCTCAAGATATTCATTTCATTTTTGTTGGTATGTCTTGTATCTTTTCCATTCCTCTTGGAGGTCAGTCTCATGCTCACCCATGAAGAATGTCGCATCTAGGTTTTCCTTGAAAGGGGTCCAGTTGCCGCAAATCACGCCATCATGGGCGATGACGGGCTGGAAGATGCCGCTGTTGTTGTGGGCCTTGTGGCGGTAATCGGGCGAAAGGACGATGTCGCGGCTCTTGTAGCCAATAAGGTATTCATCGTATGGAGGAATCAGGAGATAGTTGCCTTTGCGGAAACCACGGTTGCGGCAATCGTCGGTAACATAAAAAGTTCTACGATTTATGGATTTTCTCCCTTCGATCGAAGAGCCTTCGGGTTGCTTCGTCGTTTCTCCTCGCAATGACGCGCCAAGCAATTCGATTCCCCGCCTGCAATCGTTGATGTTCAGGCCAGACCACCACACGAAATCCTCCAAAGTGGCTGGCTGGCGGCTCTGGAAATATTTCCGAGCCACTAATGCCAAGGTCTCATCACGGTCCATCTTGACATGGGGCTTCACCTTATTGGCGGTGAGGGCGTAGGTCGCTTTCATCGGCAACAGATCGCCGCTACAAAGCGTTCCCGACAGCTCGGCATAACGAATATGGTACGAAAGGCGATGCTCATCCATGAAGATGTCCTTTTCCTCTAGAGCTTGGGCAAAATCTTCCTTGGTGACACTGCCCTTATCGGCAGCGGTCCGAACAAGGATCTCCAGAATTTGCCTTACTTCTTTCTCTGGGATACTGATCTTGTTGCTACTCATCCATCCCTTGATGACTGCCAACGCCTTCGCAGAACAGAGTTCCAGCAAGGGCCAATAATCCTCAGCGGAGACCAATTGCCAAGTGCCACGCATCAGATGCAGGCGTATGATCTGTCCGCTGTCGAAAGCCTTCTTGAAAGCCTTGGCTGAAGGTTTCTTGGTTCGCATCGCCACCGCCCAACGCATCAAGCGGTATTCTTGCGCCTGCATGGCACCCATAAAGTTGACCACCGCAGCAGGATCATCAAACTGTGGACAAATCAGCTGTTGGCTGAGAAGACGGATGGCAATGGGATTCATGAATGCCTGTTTTTACAGGATTTGCACTGTATGGTTCTTGGTATCCACCTTGCCGATGGCATCGATGATGACGCTGTCGCGGCTGACACCCAACACATGATAGCCCAACGCAAGGAAACGCTCATAGTTGTCGCGCAGGTCGCAAGCCTCGGCGGTGCATCCCAGAGTACTATCTTTGGGATAGAAATAAAGCACCAGCTTCTTGTCAGCGAAATCAGTGAGTCTTACAGTATTCCCATTTTCGTCTTTTCCCTCAAAATAGGGAGCTTTGGTACCTTTTTGTAGCATAATCGTTTTGTTTGTGCGAGCACAAAGATACACAAAACTATTACAACTACTGTTTTTTTCCTGTCAGGGAGGACTTCGGTAGTTTAGTCAAGCACTCGGCCCTTGATGCGCAACACCACGGTGGAGTTCTTGAGGGCGTTGGAAGTAACCGTCACAGTCTTGTTGATGATGCCGGCACGGTTGGTGCGGTAGGTCACCTTGATGACATCCGACTCACCGGGGAGAATGGGTTCTTGGGGCCAGGAAGGGATGGTGCATCCGCAGCTCGACTTAGGTTTCTGAATAAGCAAGGGCTCGTTGCCTATGTTGGTGAAACGGAACTCGCATTCGCCGTTGCCATTAAAAGGCACATCTCCATAATCATGGACGGTTTTCTCAAATTCGATTTCAGGACCGCTCTGGGTCTTTGCGTCTTGCGCCTTGGCCGCTCCTGCCATAAGGAGCATGACACCAATCAGAAAAATAACTCTCTTCATTGCTTTTGATTTAAATAGTGAATAATAGGTAATTGAAACGATACCACAAAGCTACCGCCTTTGTCAAGCGGTTGGACAGTCATTCCGAACAGTTCCGAATATTAAAGAAACCTAAAATCTTGAAAACAAAAGAGATAGTTTAACACCTATTCCAAACATTTTTGGGAAACAGTCCAAAGTTTTTTACCCTTCCTCCATCTTTTTCCTCCGTCTTCCGCGCAGTTTGTCCACCATATTGACGGTGGTTCCAAGGTAATCCGCTTCCTCCTGGCGCGAGAGTTTGAAATAAGAGAGGATATAGGACTTCCTCTCGTCCTCGTCCAAGTTGGGGTATTTCTGCTGAAGGGTTTCCACGAGCTCTGGGTAAAGCTGGTCAACCACTTCCAGCATGGCTTCCCAATGGTCTTTGTCGTCATAAACGGAGGCCTCCAAATCTTTAAGAAGATTGGCTTTTTTGTTGCTGTTCAGATAATTGTCCAACAACAACATGATACGCTGTTCCTTCATCAAGGCCTCCGAAAGGCGGTCGGCATAATCCTGCTGGATTTGCTCATGCTCGGCGTGCTTTTGCGCCAAATCCTTGTTCTGCTGCTTGAAGTGGAACAGCACGGCATTGATTTCTGCCTCGCGCTTGCGTCGCCTTGCCAAGCGTATTTGCGAAACCAACAACGCAGCCAAGACCAAAGTCGCTACCAAACTGACAATGACGATGACGCGCTGCTTGATGATGATTTTCCGATTCAACTCATTCTGCATCACCTTGCTGTCGTATTTATGGCTGATAAGTGCAAGATTATTCTTCTGTTGCTCTATTTCTTTTAGATTGTTGCCTTCTTCGTACAGACAGCCGTATTTGCAAGCGGTTTCATAATCGCCGAGTTCTTCGGCAAAATCGGAAAGGACACCGTAATAGAACCAAGTATCCTCGTTAGGCTCGGTTTGGGTCACAAGTTCCTCCAAACGGCTGTAATAATAATTGGCAGAATCCAAGTTGCCGGACTCATAAAAGATGTTCCCCATGTCATGATAATAATACATCAGCACATTGTCGTCGGCGTCAGCCATCGAGGCTTGCCAAAACTGGTTGAGATAATCGGCCGACTTTTCGTACTCTCCTGCACTGAAATACAGGGTATGAAAGGCAGACAAGACATTGCGCTTTGTTTCGGCAGATCCGCTTCGGTCAGCATAGCTCATGGCCTGGTCCAAATAATACGCTGCACTATCAAATTGCTTGTGGAACTGATAGAAATCGCCCAACTCCCTCAGTGCTTCGGCACGGTCGGCATAATCGTCGCCAAAGCCTTCGGCGGCAACCTTCAGCAACGAAACAACGTCTTCTTTGTCGGCATAATAGCCCAAACAATGCGCGATATTGAGTCGAGCGTGGGCAACCGTCAGGGGGTCATTGGCGGATAAACCGTAACGCTCCGCCTCCTTGAACAA
>JAFRRE010000062.1 GCA_017428285.1 Bacteroidales bacterium
GGCCTTGGTGGGTGGGGATGACATACTCGAAACCGGTGAGTTCGGTGATGGTGTCCTTCATGTGGTAGAACGAGCGGGCGCCGCCGTAGCTCTCGTCGCCCTGCATCATAGCGGCCCACTGACGGTCGCTCATGGCGCCGGTACCGCTATCGGTCAACAAGTCGATGTAGACATAATCGCTCTTCAGCATAAAGACATTCTGGTGGGCTTCGTTGAGCCACTTCTCGCGTTGTTCGCGGGTGGATTTCTTAATGGGTTCGACCATCTTGATTTTCCACGCTTCTGCAAATGGTAATTCCATGATATTGTATGATTTAAAGATTTAAAATTTGAAATTCAAAATTTGAATGTTTTTGAAAACTATATATTGGGAAGAAAAACTTCTTCCTAAAAAAAGGTAGTTTCAGAACCTATCGCGTTCCTTGATGTTCAGGTAAACCATATTACCAAAGAGGTGGGGCATATCAATAATAAGGTGCTTTCAAAAACGGTTCAAAGATACGAAGTTTTTTTGGTATCGCAAGCAGTTTCAGTAAGTTTTTTCCTATTTTTGCTCCAAATTTAAACTGTATGAAAAAACTACTTCTCACTCTCCTTGTCTGCCTTATGACAACATCTGCTTTTGCGGGGAGCATCCTAATCGAAGGCTTTGAATACGGCAACCATGATTTCGAGTCTCCCATCGGTTGGATTTGCGATGACAACTCGTGGCTTTGTGGCTATCTCGAAAAAGACCACAACCGCGCCCCACACACGGGCAACTGGTATGTCTTCACCGACGATGATGAAGCCTGGATGTTCATGCCCATGTACCTGATACCGACCATGCGTTATCGTTTCAGCACCTGGGCCATCACCGACGGTCAATACAATCTTTCATTATGGGCTGGCTCTGCTCCCAATCCCGAGTCGATGAATCATCATTTCCACTCCAAAGCCATCAGCAGCCAACAATATATGAAGGTTTCTGCCTATGTTGAAGAGATACCAGAAGGTTGCGAATACATTGGCATCTGCGCCACCAAACTTCAAGGTGGCAGTTTCCTTACCATCGATGACATCGAGGTCGATATGGTGGAACAATATACCTTTGAAGCCCAAGCCATTACGGGCGACACTGCCATGTATCCTGGCACGCAAGCTGTCTTCCGCTTCCTCATCCACAACATAGGCTATGACCCAGTTGATGTCACCGTACACCCTTCAAACGAGTATTTCACCGATTTCAGTTTCTACTCGAACGGCGTCAGTGCCACCACCTTCCCCACCCAGCCCGATGAAACCGTGAGAGTGACCGTCTACGCCACACTGCGTCCCGAAATCGAACCTGGCACAGTGGCTTGGTTGGACATCAATATGACCATCCCATGCAATTGCAATACGGCCATGGTCACATTTTGGGTGACACCTTTGGATATCACGCACCTTGAAGATAACAACACATCGGTAATCAACGTATTCCCGAATCCCACCACGGACTATGTGACCATCGAAGCGGAAGATCTACAGGAAGTGGCTCTGTTGGACATGACAGGAAAAACCCTCAGCAGCGTGGCTACCAAGGGCAATTCCATTCGTCTTGACGTCAGTGGTCTGAAAGCCGGCGTTTACTTCATCTCCGCCAAAACACGCTCCACTTCTTCCTTCGTGAAGTCGATCTTGAAGATGTGATTGGGCTTCAAATGGTAGAGTCCATGCTCAGTGTGGAAGCGCTTCTCGCCACCACCCGTAATGTTGAGCATAATCACCTCATCCGCTTTTACTAGGCCCTTTTCTACCGCCTGCTGCAATGAGGCAGTGGCTACGGCTGCGGCATGGTAGATGTCGATGCCCTCGGTTTCCTCAAACAAGGCCTTTGCGGCATTGGCTTCATCGTTGCTGACCGCAAGAATGTCGCCATTAGTGTCTTTCAATGCATCATATAGGCCACCAGCGAGGCTATATGGCGGTTTGCGGTTGGAAAGCACGGGGGCACAGATTTCGGCTGCGTCTTTGCGGGCTTGATCGGCATCGTAAGGAAGCATGGCGCGTGAATCAGCGCGCCAAGCGTCATACATCGGCACAAAAGGTTTGTTCTGCGACACAATTAGTCGGGCTTTATTCGATCCAAAACGACCATCACCGATGAAACGCAAATTGGCTTCCCATGCAGCAATGGCACCTGTACCGCTACCCACGGCTTGGAAATAGAAGTCAGGCGTACGACCGATGAAAGTTGTGGCCGACATCATCGTGGTGCTCATGCCATCGCGGCGAGCAATATTTTTGGCACCGCCTTCAGCCAAATAGCCTTCCATTTCACATACCACATTCGAGAGATTGATGGCATCAAAATAATCGCTGCCCGACTCAGTGGTGATGAGTTTTACGCAATCATTCAGCGGCTTGTCAAACCATAAAGCATTGATATTGTCTTGCGGCACACAAAGCAAGAGCTTGATGCCGTTGTCGGAACACACCTTGGCAAAAGCTCGGGCGGTATTGCCAGCAGACGCCACTACCAACACCTTGTCTTTCAGTTCTTCACCCAAACGAGCACATACCGAATAGGCCTCCATTTCCTTGAAGGAGCAGGTGGTCATGCGGGCATTACGCTCAGGCCACCAACCATTAAAAGTGATATATAGATTATTCAAACCCAAACGCTTGGCTAAGCCTTCGCTTTTATAAGTGATGGGTTCTGAAGGGTTTTTGAGCATAGTCTTGATGGGAAGCCAATCTGCGTAACGGTACAAACCCAAGCAGGCACCTTCCTTCACTTCAAGCTGCTTTTTCTCATAGACAGGACGCACCATACTTGGCTTGTCGCATTGCTTGTCATCCAAAGTCCAACCCTGGTCATCGAAGACACGACCTGTAGCCACTGTCTGTAGCTGATATTTTGTAGGAGTAAAAATCATTGTCTTTCTATTTTTGCTTTTCAAGCTGCAAAGATAGAAAAAAGTAAAAATATGGATAGTAAATATCTTTACTAAATATTAGAGTCCTATATTACTTTAATCCAACTTGTCCATTGGCTTGAACATCAGCAGGAAACGGGAGGCATCATCGCCAGTTTGTGCTTTGAAGGTATAGGAAGGTGAGGCAAGCAGGTCAACTTCGGCGCCAGTTTGCTTGTCCAAAAGGTGAAGATAATCCAAACGAAGGCTTTGGGCTTCCATTTTTAATGTATATTCCCCATCATGCTTGACCTCATAATTGAGCTCTACAATGGAATTATGATCAAGGACAAGCATCACGTATGATTGCTGGTTGCGGGTAAAATAGAGTGAAAAAGAGCTGATTCTCGAGTCCATTAGAGGCATGCTGACTCCTTCATCCATTTTGATGCAAGCCTTCTCATTACCTACACTGAAACAAAGATAGGCATCATTTGTTTCAGCTTTTTGCCCGACTTGTGGATTGAGCGTCACCGTTTGCCCTTCTGCATTGGCTTTGACCAAAAAACCACGGCCTACAGGTACGATATTACTTGTGGTATATATCCAATTCTCACTATCGTCGAGATAATAGTAGCCATCGGAAACATGCTCCGTTTTCGAGAAGGTGATTTCATGTGCGGTTGGATTACCCAACAAGTTGAAGCCCTTCAAATTGGTATGGCTACCCTCATAATCCAGGCTGACAGTTTGGCTAAAATCCCCACTATTGAGTGTGCCCCTCATACGCAATGTAACGGTAGGATTGTGGGCGTAGAGATAGCCATTTCCGGCACTCAACGAGAAGTTGCCTGCCTTGTAGTTGATCCATTCAGCTTCACCATAGGAATAAAGGTCATAATCTGCAGTAGTCAACTCCGTTGCTGGATTATACGAGGCAAATGGAACTGCGATCGTGTACCAGCCACTATTTTCCGTGTAAACACTAATGTATTTCTTAACAGTAGCCTGTACGCCCCCATTATGATGAACCAGTTGGCCTCCATCTTCGATGACCAATTGACCAGCATCAGTGCAAGCAGCCGTTCCCGTAACCGTAAGCGTGGCTCCATTGTGAACGGTGTGTTTGTCGAAGTAGAACAAGTTGGCGATGGTTTCGCTTTCGGTATGGTCGAATTCTTCGCTGCGAATGAAAAGGCAAACATCCTGCTGTCCTGAGGCATAGCAACTGAAAATAGGATTGCCACCGTTGGGATTATAACGAATGATGTTGCGTGTGTTGGCTCCATTAGCTTTAATCGTGGCAGTGCCATTTGAGGCAACATTGATTGTCCATTGCCCATTGGCATCATTGTTAGCTTGGGTTTTCAGTTGATTAGCGGAGCTACTGGCAGCATAAAGGTAACCACCTGTAGTATTCCATTGGGAATCAAAGAAAGTCCATGCACCGCTTTGTCCTCCTAGGGTCAATTCACAAACATTATCGCCGATACCTGCAATGACATTGTTGCTGATGGTCACCGACGCCGCCGAACGATTGTTGTTGTTTTGGGTGGTTCCCAAAGCTTTGCCCGCTGATGTGTTCACAATGAGATATGTCCTTCCTGCAACTAGTTGGTCGGCTGAGGTTACGAGATAATACTTTTGTTCAAAAGGCATTCCCACATAGACAAACACTGCGCCCACCGTAACATTACTAGCAGGCATCTCAAATTGGTTTTCCGTTACGGTGACAGCATTGCCCTGTGCATCAGTGACAATCCAATGGTCAAGTTCGTAAGTTGCAGTTGGCGTAGCCGTCAAGGTGATGGTGGTCTCCTCAATGGCCTCCGTGAGACTAGCACTGATGCTGCCATTTTCAACTGGAGCAAGCGTAATGGTGTACAGTTGTTCCCATTGGGCATAAAGGGTCAAGTCGTCGAGCAAGGTGACAGAGGCTCCGTCAGCATAATAGTCGCCAGTGCCGTCAATAGCTGTGTTCCAACCTTCAAAAACGAAGCCTTCTCTTGTAAAGGCGTTGTTCTGCAATGCCGTAGGCTCAAATTCGTTTACGATTTGGTCGTTCATCGTTCCAGAGCCGCCATTGGAGTTGAAATGGATGCTGTGGGTTTGTGTGGCATGTACCCGTTTATAAAGTTGAACAGGTTGCTGGTTGGTGTATGTACTTGATTGGAAATAACGGAAACGATTCTGACCTGAATTATTATTGAACCGCATCACAGAAGTATTTGAGACTATTTTCACACTATTAGATTCATAAGATAGCGTGTTCAATGTAGGACTGGTGCCAAAATTGATCTTATTACTGCCCGAAGTGCCATATATGTACTTTCCGTTATTAGTGCCTCCATTAATTTTAATGGAATATCCACCTGACATTGGGGCTATGGTAACAAAGACAACACCATCATCTGCAATGGTGTTGTTTGAAATCGTTTTCGAGACATAACTATTCACGGCATCAACCCCCGTCCAAACATAGCCTGTAGTAGTACTTTGTTCATAGACCATAATGTATTCCCCGCTCCAATCCGTAGGCGCAGAGGTTACTTTTACAAAATCGCCATTGGCACTGCCTTGCACGAAGGTAGCCATCACGGTCACGTTGAAAGCAGGCATGACGAAGCTGTTGCCACTAACATTGACAGTGGTATTCATGTCGCCTGTCTTGAAGACATACCACGAGTAGAGGCTGTAACCCGTATTGGGTATAGCCGTCAAAGTGATGGTCATGCCCGACCTCGCACTCGTTTCAGAAGCAGTTATCGTGCCATGGCTAACATTGCCCAAAGTGATGTCATAATAGTTATTATTCTCCACAAAGGTCACACTGACCGTGACGGCATAGCCAGGCATGGTGAAAGTGCCGTTGCTGCTCACCGTGACCGTAGTGTTGGGACTGCCTGTTTTGTACACGTTATAGGCGCCAACCATATATCCCGGATCAGGTGTGGCGGTAATAGACACCGTACTCCCTTCAATAGCGCTCTCAGGTGCCGACACGCTGCCGTGTGACAGCCCAGTAGCGCAGGTAATATTATATGACACACCACCTTGCCAGTTCGGATCCCAAATCATGCGGGCATACTCCGGATGGTCAATGAAAGGATTGCGGTTGTTCTGATAGCCATAAACAGCGTTGTTACGAGCAATTTCCTTGTCACTCACAGGGTCTTCATCGCTCCAACGCAGCAACATAGTCATGGCCCAAGGCAGAATCTCCGACTTATTGGTCATGCCACTCGTACCCCAATCGCTATCCTCGCTGTAATACCGCACACTCATGTAGAAATAGCCGCGTGCAATATCACCTTTGTACTCATCTATAGGTTCAAACACTCGACCTGTATAGCCTGAAGTAACGCAAGGCCCCAACTTGGAACCATTGCCCGAAGTATAAATTGGACGGTTCACCTCACCGTATGGATAATTGCTGCGTTGCCCATTGACAAAGCCATCGGTAGGATACACATGGAAAAGGTCGCTGCGGGGCGTCGTACTCTCGTTGAACCAACTCTGCGGCCAAGTATGCTCTCGGTTCCAGCAGTCGCCTTCTAGTTCGTATTCGCCACATATTCCAGTACTCGGACTGTACTCGATATTAGAATAGATGTCCCAAATCTTGCCGTTGGGCTTACAATCGGTGTAGGCAAAGGCATTGAGCAAACCATTATAGCTGACCACATGGTGGCCTTTGATGATATTGTGCAGAGCTATTTTAAGTTCGTCGCCTGTTTTACCATTGGCGTTGTTATAATAACCGTTTGGGATTTGTGCCCATAAACCAAAGCTCGTAAAAACAAGCAAAATAAGCGTCAACAAAACCTTCTTCATGACAAAGTCTATTTTCAATTATTGTACGGCAAAGATAGGGATTATTATGCATTTATAGTTTTTAAAAAGTAGTGAATAAGCAAAAAAAAGAGCGGCAACCTATGTTACCGCCCTTTCTGTTAAACATAAAAACACATCAGTTCTCCAAGGCACTGCCTTTCAGTGTCGTGTAGTTGATACGGAAGGCACCCACCTTACGGAGTTCCTGCTTCACATCGGTGACGACACCCATACGGGTATCCTTGTGCACCTTCAGAGCGGTGGTCAGCAAGGGGATGTCTGCAGGGTTACGCGAGTCACGCTCCTTCTGAATCCAGTCGGCAATGTCGGCGGGAGTGGCGAAGGAATCATCCAATTGGATACGTGATTCGGTACCGAGTTTGCTGTCGCGCGGGGCACCGATGTAGATGGAGCTCACCAAAGCCTTATGCTCGAGTTTCTGGATCTCGGTAGCTTTTGGCAGGGGTGATGCCTTCACCTTCAGTTCGACGTCACGCATTGTAGTCGTGATCATGAAGAAGAATATCAACATGTAAACGATGTCAGGCAACGAAGAGGTGCTCACTTGCGGCACTTCCTTCTTTCCTTCTTTTCTGAATTTTGCCATATCTCTATCCTCCTTTACTTTTTGTAGTCAACGGGTTCGGCCTCACTGACACGCACAGGCACAGCCTCGTTGAGAGCCTTGGTTTGATCTTCAGTGAGTTGGTCGAGCGACTTATGCCAAGTCCTCTTGGCCAGTTCATCCTTCATTTCATTGAAGGCGCGTGCCAACTCATTTTGCACACTGATATACATAGCATACGAGGTGCCGCGGTCATTCTGAAGCGAGATGACACCCTTCGATGTGAGGATTTCACCAATGCCTTCGCCGAAGGTCTTGGTTTCCACTTCAGGAGCGGTTTCGTCGCTTGGACGCGGGGTCATAAAGCGTTTGGCTTCGTCCTTCAGCTGGGAAATATCCATCGGACGGCCATTCACCAACAACTTGTCGCTCTTGTTTACCATTACATTCATCACGTTCCTTTCCTTGACCTTGACGTCATCGACGTTTTGCTCGACAGGAGGAGGCAGACGACGGGTGATACCGTAGTCCACGTCCATCGAAGTTGTCATCAGGAAGAAACACAACAGCAAGAATGCTATGTCAGCCTGCGAACTCGAATTGATTTCTGGAACTTTTCTTGCCATGATGAAATGTTTTACTTTTTAACTGCCTTGTAGATGACGGAGAACAAGATTGAAAGAAGGGCAACACCCAGCGTGATATAGAAGAAATTGAGGCCGAGTTCGACCATTCCGTGCGTCTTGCCCGAGTATGTGATTTCTCCGGCAGGGTATGGTACTCCGAAAGAGGCTTTCGACATAAGATAAGCTACAACTGCAATAATAGCGAATGCAATGACGGCAATCAATAGTGTCTTTCCGTTGACGCCTTTGACGGCGGCAGTGAAGATGACTGAAATCAATGCAATGACAATACCAAGTATGATCAAGATGTAGCCCCAATTCAGGAATAAATCTGCGCGAGGCGTGGGATTACCGAGTTCGAATTCCGGCTTGATCGTACCTACAACGAGGTAGAACATCACCGCAATAGCAACAGTAACCAAAGCCAAGGCCAGAAATACCCACTTTGAAATATTAAGCTTACTGTTCATGATTGATACTTGTTTTATTTGTTGTACTTAGCGAGGATGTCCATGAAGGAGATGGAAGCGTCTTCCATGTCGTTCACGATGCTTTCGATTTTAGCAGCGATAAAGTTGAAGAAAATCTGAAGGATGATAGCGGCGATAAGACCGAACACGGTGGTCAACAGAGCGACCTTCATACCAGAGGCCACAATCTGCGGGCTCATGTCACCAGCGGCGGCGATGTCGTCGAAGGCCTGGATCATACCGATAACAGTACCCATGAAACCGAACATAGGAGCCAAGCTGATGCAAAGACCAATCCAGCTCAAACCGCTTTCAAGCTTGCCACCTGCGACAGAACCGTAGGAAACGATAGCTTTTTCGACTTCATCGAGTGACTGACCGTCTTGATAACGTATGAGACCTTGGGTGAAGATGCTGGCCACAGGACCACGGGTGTTCTTGCAGAGGTTCTTGGCACCCTCAACGTCGCCACTCTTCATCTTGGCTTCGATACCAGCCAAAAGCTTCTTCGAATTGGCAGTAGCTAAGGTCAGATAAATGATTCTTTCAATGGAAATTGCCATACCGATCAACAGGATGATCAACACGATACCCATGAAGGCAGGACCACCATCGATGAATTGCTTCTTGATGGATTCGCGGAAAGTCGCAGGAGCGGCCTCTTGGGTTTGCACCGGGGCAACTTCTTGAACGGTCTCCACGGGAGCGGGGGTTTGTTCTGGAGCAACGGTCTGTTCCGTTTGCTCAGTTTGCGCTTGCTCATCTTGAGCAACGACGAGATTGCTGAAACCAAAAGTCATAATGCCAGCAACCATGAGGAAAGCAATTAATTTTTTCATAGTTTAGCTTGAATGTTTTAATTATTACTGTTATGAATTACTTTGTTCTGATTAAACTATCAAATCTTTCCGCGGAGAGAGCGGGATTCGAACCCGCGGTACCCTTTTGGAGTACACACACTTTCCAGGCGTGCTCCTTAAACCACTCGGACATCTCTCCAGTGCTTTCCAAACCCCTCTACCCAATCTGAAATCGTTGCCAAAAGTACACAATTTTTCATTTGGCAAACAAAAATATTTGATTTTTTATTGCAACAAATTTTCAAATGCTTGACTAATAGGTTCAAACGGTCATCTCGCCACGGATGGAAATCTGCAGTATTTCGAGGATTCTCTCCTTGGGGAGGCCTGTTCCGATGAGATACATGAGTTTGGCAACGGCGGCTTCGGTAGTCATGTCATAGCCGCTGATGACGCCGATACGGGCCATGTCGAGGCTGGTTTCATAACGTCCCATCTCCACCGAACCTGCCTTACACTGCGTAATGTTGAGGATGATGAGCCCACTGTCGATAGCCTGCTTGAGCGCGTCAAGAAACCACGATGCCGTGGTGGCGTTGCCCGATCCGAAAGTCTCAAGCACCAGTGCCTTCAAACCAGGAGTCTTAAGGACATGGCAAACATAAGCTTCAGAAATGCCAGGGAAGAGCTTCAAGATGCCGATGTGACGGTCCATAGATGTATGCACCTTCAGTTTCTTGAAGTTGGGCTTCAGAATGCGCTCCTTATTATATTTTATATGTATGCCCACATCGGCAAGGTTGGGATAATTCGATGAGATGAAAGCGTTGAAGTTCTCCGCGTTGAACTTGGTGGCGCGGTTACCGCGCAGCAACTGGTTCTGGAAGAAGATGCTCACCTCAGGAACATACGGCGTGTCATCGTCTTTGGCGGCGGCAATTTCGACGGCAGCCAAGAAGTTCTCGCGACCATCGCTACGCACCATGCCCATAGGCAGTTGCGAACCGGTCAGCACGACGGGTTTGTTGAGGTTTTCCAGCATGAAGCTCAAGGCCGAGGCGGTGTAAGCCATCGTATCAGAACCGTGAAGCACCACAAAGCCGTCATAATGCTCATACGACTCCCCTATCTTCGTGGCCAAACGAATCCAAAAGTCGGGCGACATGTTCGATGAGTCAATGAGCGGGTCGAAGCTATAAAAGTCAATCTGATAGCCAAAGTTCTTCAACACCGGCAGATGGGTATAGATGTTATCGAAATCGAAAGGCACCAAAGCACCCGTCTTGGGGTCCTGCATCATGCCGATAGTGCCGCCGGTATAGAGCACCAATATGGATATTTCTTCGTTGCTTTGCATGGTATGCACATTTTTTGCGGGCGCAAAGGTAAGGCTTTTTTTCGCTTGCGCCACAAATTTTTAACTCCTTTGAATCAAAGATTTCATTACTTTTGCATTATGAAAGTCATCGCCTGCATCCACACCGACTTCCCAACCAAGTTCGGCATTCCGCGCCAGAGCGGCATCATCGCCTCACTGCAAGGCCGCATCGTATTTGAACCTGAATACCGCAACCCGGAAGCGGTGCGCGGCTTGGAGGCATTCTCACACATCTGGCTTTTGTGGGAGTTTTCGGAGTGCCTGCGCGACTCGTGGTCACCTACCGTGCGTCCACCCCGCTTGGGCGGCAATGTACGCAAAGGCGTGTTTGCCACCCGCTCACCTTTCAGGCCTAACCCCATCGGTCTTTCTTCGGTACGGTTGGAAAAAGTGGATATCGACCCCAAACTCGGGCCCGTGCTCTACGTTTCGGGAGCGGACCTCATGGATGGCACGCCCATCTACGACATCAAGCCCTACATTGCCTACACCGACAGCCATCCCGATGCCGTCAGCGGCTTCGCCTCAACGCCAGCGGAATACCTTTTGGAGGTCGACATCCCCGAAAACTTGTTGCAGAAAGTACCTGAAAACCAACGTGAGAGCCTCATCGAGGTACTCGCCCACGACCCTAGACCTCAATATCAAGCCGACCCCGAACGCGTTTATGGCATGGCTTTCAGCGGGATGGAGGTGAAGTTTAAGGTGAAGGGAATACAACTCTATGTAACGGAGGTGTCAAATCAGATATAGGCACCTTACAGCCTAAAAATCCATTTGATGCCTAGACTTATTTGATTTTCTTTACCGTCGTCTGCAGTATCTTGTCACCCTGGCTCTTGTCGTAGACGTAAACCATCAGATAACACTCATCAGCATTGTAACTGGCATCGATTTCGGTGTTGTAAGTCAAATAGAACATGTCATCCGCTTCGACGCCAAAACCTTCAAACTCCTCTCCGTATGCGCCGTTGATCGTACCGCGAAACACGTTACGGAACACGTATTCCTTATCGACACCACTTGGGGTGGTTTGCCAACCAACGATGTTGTCTTCCACCAAACACGCAGTGATAAAGAATTGTCCATCCATATCGGTCAAAGCGACGACTTGAGCCGACACCTGCAACTGGCGATTCGATTCATCATATTGGGCACCAACGACAATCTCAAATGTCTGTTCTTCTTCCAAAGCAGCAGTCACAGGAGCATCGATTTGCCCTTCATTGAATGTATTACCATCAGTCAGGGCCACATGATCGACAGTAAACAAAGGATTCGAGTCGTGATTATTATACCATTCGGTGCCCTCATCGGTGAGAAAATCGGGGAAACTGCCTACGGGCTGGGCCAAATAGCCGGCATGAACACTCATGATAAAGATATGATCCTCATCCAATTGATGCTGCAAGTTGTGGGCATATTCAGCGGCGGCGGGGCAGTTGACGCAACGGGCGCCAGTGAAGTCCTTAATCAGTACCGTCTTTCCTGTAGGCTCCACATCGCCGCCTTCCAAAACGACAGTCACCGTATAAACTGCTGTCGTGCCATTAAGGGCGGTCACAGTATAAGACACGGGGTTGGTGAAGTCTTGTGCCACTCCCGAGGCAGGCTCAACCGTGGCACCTTCCGACACTTCAATGGTGGGAACCAATTGCGTGACATCCGTTTCGGCAGGAAGCACAAAGGAAATCGTACGAGCGATTTGATCGATCACACCACTATCATCCAAAGCATCGAAACGGAACGACAGGATGTTTTTTTCGTTGTCGGCATCGTGAACTACTGCCTCCACCATATATTGCGCCGTGGCACCACTCATGGCGGTAACTGTGTAATAGACATGGTTTGTGAAATCTTGAGCCACACCCGATTCGGGCTCGATGGTGGCATAATTAGAAATGGTAATCGTAGGGGTCAGATGGGTCACATCCGTTCCGGCAGGGAAATCCAACCTCACCATCTTGGTATCCTCGTCAACAGTGCCATAAACACTATCCACTCTAAATTCCAAAATAGATCTCTCGTCTTCAGCACCTTGAATGTAAGGCTCCTTCTCGACATCGCAGGCATTCAAACCCAACATGACAGTCAAGGCCAAGGCAAATATTCTTAAAATCTTTTTCATTGCTCTGATTTTTAGAATTTTAAACATCGATTAAAAACTCGTTGAAACGGTCAGCGAAACGCCGCTCGAAGCAGGAACCGTACGACACACACCGCCCACGCAGACCACGCCTTCGCTTTGGCGACCTGCGCTCAGCATGACACGGGTGGCATCGTGGATATAGGTGACCGTGCCCGTGAAATAATGGTCACGATATTCCTCTACAGGGTTACCATAGTTCCATTTGTCGGCGATGGAGAACGACCAATGCGGGTTGACAGAGTATTCCAGCAGTGCAAAGGCCCAGTCGCCTCGCTTTTGGTAGTCCTTCTTCTCGCTTTCTTCAACCTCGTAGCCTTTGTGGACTTCGTTTTCCCACAAGCCTTGCAGTTCGAGACGCAGGCTCTGGCGTTTGTTGATCTTGTAGGTCACGTCCATAAATCCGATGTTAGCCTTCACAACAGGTGCACCTGCATGGCCTTCGATGGTCTCGATGTCGTAATACAGGTTGATGTACTGAGCGGTGAGGTGCCAGTCCTTGCTGATCTTCTTGTCGACCTCGAAGTTGATGTCGCGGAAGAAGCGATGATCGCTGACGGCAAAGAACTTGGAGGCATAACCCAAAGTACCCGCTTGACTCAATGCCATCTGGTTGCCGAAAGCTACAGAATCGCGGACAATGTCGTTCACCTGACTCATGTTGAAGGCGAGTTTGGTGCCATATTTGCCGCCAAGCGCCGTGCCCTTGGGAATGGTGTAGTTGACCTGCAGTTGGGCTGCCATCTCGCCATTGGGTTGGGTGGAATAGGTGTACATCGAAGGCAGACTGTGGGTATGCGTATAATTAATAGGTGGAATGAAATTGATGTCCAAATCGTTCTGTTTGCCCGTATACATCGACTTGAAGCTCATGTTGTCGGTGCGTTTCACTTGCAGCACGGCACCGAAGCCCTGCTGCGAATAGCTCAACGACGACATCAAGGCACGGCCTTCCTTATAGATGAAATTGTTGATGGCCGAGGGGTCGTTGACCTTGTAGGCATACTCTGTGCTGAAGGCGAAATTGCCATAACCCAAGTTGATGCGTCCAGCTGCAGCACCTACATTCTCAGGGATGTTATAGAACGAGCTGAGGTCATTTTGTTTCTTGCTGACGAAACTACCGCCCAAGCTCATCTTGAACTCCGACTCATTCATCGAAGCGATGCTCTGGTTGAGGTCCCATTCGGCATCCACGCCACGCACGATGCCACGGTAGTCGTCGTTGCCCATGTCGCGTTCCAGATAAGGTGCCCAGAAGAAACGTTGACGACCATAGACGCCTTTCAGTGTGATGCCTTGGGTGGGACGCAACACCACACGTGCGCCACGCAGGGCATTATCCATGCCCAATGACCACTCTTCGTAGGTGCGGAACACGAGACCGCTACCGAACTGATCGTAGATGTCGCCTACGGTCATGCCAATGAAGCCATTGTCGTAGGTGGCGAAGAAATTGGCCAAGCCCACGCCGTTCAATTCAGAGCGGAAGCCGTTCAACTCAGGCATGAAAGCCTCAAAGCGGATGCCCGCCGAGAAGTCGCCGTTACTATAGTTCACCTTGCCGAAACCGTTAAGGCCAAGTTTCTTGCCATTAAGGTCGGTGATGCCGATGCCCTTATCGAGCATGTAATACTGTGCGTCGGTCTGGAAACTGCCACTCACTTGGCTGTTTTCAATAAACGACTGAGCACTCGCTCTGAAACTGAAGCCCAGGGCGAGTGCGAGTAAAACTAGTATGTGTTTTCGCATAAGTTATTGATTTACTTTTTCTTCTTCGCGATTTTAAGGATTTCCTCATATAAGTCTTCTTCAGCACCTTCAAAATAACCCGTATGTTGATACACGATCTTGCCATTGCCATCAACCAGGAAAGTGTGCGGTGGATTGCTCACGTTCATGGCGCGTTTCAGATCGCCGTTGACATCAAGCAGCACCTCGAATCCCCAGCCTTTGCCTTCCACAACGGGCTTCACCTTGGCGGTCGAACGCGAGTCGTCGATGGAGACGGAATAGATCTTCACGCCCGTCTCAGCTTGCCAGTCCTCGTACACGTCGTTGAGGGCATTGTGTTCCTTGATGCAGGGACCGCACCAAGTGGCCCAAAACGTGATGACAATGGGCTTGCCGTCGTTGTTCAATTTGGCGATGTTCACATCCTTGCCCTTCAAATTCTTCAAGGTGATATTTGGCAAGTCAGTCTTCGATTGCGCATGAAGGCCCGTCACCATCAGAGCCATCAGCAAAAGTGTCATGAGTTTTTTCATTGATTCAAAGATTTAATATTCAAAGATTTAAAGATTCAAAATTCAAAATTCAGCATTCAACATTCAGCATTCCTCATTCTTCTTCTAGTTGACAATATACTTCCAACAATTTACAGTACTTCTCTGCCCTGATGGCGACCTTTTTGATGACGTTCGGAATCAGGACACATTCTCCTGCTTTTACAAAAACCGCGCCATTTTCCCAATTCAACGAAAAAAAACCTTCCAAAGGCATCAAAATGACGAAAGAATCAAGATTAGAATAGTCTTTTTCCATCTCGCCTTGTAGTTGGAGGAGATTGGTGACAAAGTATTGGCAATCAACGACGGAGACGGTCTTGTTCATCACATCGGGCACCTCAATTTTGTACTTTTCGGGCAATGTGCCATCTATGGCCTCCACCGATTGCGGAATATGCAATTCGCGGTGCATACCAGCCACATCGATACGATCCCAGTCGTAAATGCGATAGGTAGTATCACTTGTCTGCTGGATTTCGGCCACCATGATGCCCGGACCTAAGGCATGGACACGTCCTGCAGGGATAAAGAACACATCATCTTTCTTCACCTTCTCGTGGTTAAGAACTGATTGCAGCATATTGTCTTTCAATACATTGACATAATCCATACGCGTCAGTTCACGATTGAAGCCCATAACGAGTTCAGCATCCTTATCGGCCTGCATCACGTACCACATCTCTGTCTTGCCATTACCCAAGCCGCGCTTCTCAGCCAATTCATCATCGGGATGCACCTGCACAGAGAGCCAGTCGTTGGCATCGATAATCTTCAGCAACAACGGGAACTGTTCGCCATATTTGTCAAAGACACTCTCGCCAACCAGATCCCCCATGAAGGTCTCCACCAAGTCGTTGATTTCATCGCCCTCGAAGTCGCCATTGGCGATTTCGCTCTGCTCATCCCAGATGCCTGAGAGCAGCCACACCTCGCCACAGTTGGGCAGTGGGCCATAGTCCATGCCCAGCACTTCCTTGATCTTTCTTCCGCCCCAGATTTTGTCTTTAAAAATGGGCTTGAATTTCAGGGGATAGAGTACTGTTTGCATAATAAACTTAAAATATGGATTGTATGACTTTATCTACCATCTCGTCAAAGAAAGGTTGCTTCATTCTACTGATTTTACGGATGGAAGCGGCTAGAATGAACCGTCAGGAAACAAGAAATTGATTTCTACGATATCACGTTGTGAATACTTCATACCAGATGTTTTGAGAACATTTTTGCGGCATTAGCCCTAGAAGTACAAATGAACGCTTGTTTTTCTTCCTCTTCAGTCCATTCTTCCCACTCAGGATACGTGACAACTCCTGCTGCGATCAACTTGCGGATAAGATCTATAATCTGAGCATTTTTTTCATCGTAACTGATGGTCATAGTAGTCATAATCATTCCTCCTTTTCAGACTGCAATAATACGAAATATTTCTGACTCGGAAAGTCCTTTAGCAAAAAACACTACTTTTGCACCAAAGAATCTCATCATGCAAAACCTCATCGAACTTAGACATATCCTCCATGCCCATCCTGAACTATCGGGACAGGAGGCCCTGACCAACAAAATCTTGAACGAGTGGGTGAAACAGACCCAACCCGACCAAATCATCGAAAGAATCGGCGGCTATGGCCTGGCGGCAATATATAAAGGTGCGAAGCCTGGCAAACGCATCCTCATCCGTGGTGACATTGATGCTTTGCACATCCCCGAGCCGAACGATATTCCCTATCGCTCACAAAACCAAGGCGTTTCGCACAAATGCGGTCACGACGGCCACGCCACCATCCTCTGCGGACTGGCGCAATGGCTCGGCGAGCAACGCCCCGACCAAGGCGAGGTGGTGTTGCTCTTCCAGCCTGCCGAGGAGACCGGTCAAGGCGCACAAGCCATCCTCAGCGACCCGCAATTTGATCAAATCAAACCCGATGTGGCCTACGGATTACATAACCTGCCAGGCTTTGAGAAAGGCCAAATCATGGTGAAGGAAGGATGTTTCGCGGCAGCATCGTTTGGCTTGAAGCTCATTTTCGACGGCCGCACGGCACACGCCTCTCA
>JAFRRE010000063.1 GCA_017428285.1 Bacteroidales bacterium
CAAATAGCCAAACGATTCATCAGTCCTGATGACTTGAAAGAGTGTTTCGCGGATGTCGGAAATATGGTCGGTAGGGATTTCGTTGGGTATTTCTACGAAGGACGGCTCTTCCAACTGCATCGCATTTTTCTTCTCGTACAATTCTTTTTGAAGTAGATAGTTGCGGAGCCTGATGTCCGCCGACAGAACATTATTGTAATACTCATCGGTTTTTTCCTTGCTCATCCTCAGTGGCAGCAATTCATCTATGATGCGCTTCACTTCGTCCAGATGATTGATGCTGGATTTGTTTTGTTCGATGTATTCTTTTGCTCTCATATCTTAATCGTTTAAGGGGTTCAGGTTTATCTTGATGGTATTTGCGGCCTTCTCTTTCTTCTCATCCACGACTTTGGCATAGACCTGCGTGGTGCGGACATTGGTGTGTCCGAGCATCTTGCTGACGGTGTAGATGTCGGTGCCGCCAGCGAGCTGCAAGGTGGCATAGGTGTGACGGAAGCAATGGAAGGTGATGTGGCGGGTGATGCCTGCGGCCTCAATCCAACGCTTTAAGGGCTTGGAAATCCAAGAGGGGTCAGGAAGGTCGGGGAAGACGAGCTGCTTGGGCTTGCCTGGCTTGCCACACAGCTGAAGGGCTTGCTCGGGAATGGGCATGTATTCAACACCCTTGGTCTTCTGCTGAGTGAAATTGAGACGATAGCCGCTGCCCTCCTTTTGGATTTCGCCCCATGTGAGTTTCTGGATGTCGCAATGGCGAAGGCCTGTAAGGGCTGAGAAGAGAGCGGCGCGTTTCATCGTAGGCTGGTCGCATGGCGTTTCGGCGAGGGTGTTCAACTCTTCCAAAGTAAGATGCTCGCGACGGCGTTCTTCGCTGGTGATGCCCTTGGTGGCGGCTGCGATGTCGGTCATCAGATAGCCATCGACGAAGGCCATCTTCAACGCTGCCTTGAAGATGCTGAAATAGGTGGAAGCAGTATTGATGGAAACGGTGCCCGACTTGTTGCCGCCTTGCGGAGCTGTGATCATGAACTGCCGGAAACTCTCAATGGTCTTGGGATTGATTTCGGAGAAGGGCCAGGGATTGCCCTCTCTGAAGATTCCCAACAGCACCCCGACACGATTCCAGTTAGTGATGATGGATTGGGAACTCTTGGCGTGTGCCTTGGTGTTGACCTGATTGAAATACTCAATGAAATCGCATTTCATCTTCTGGTTCAACTCGCTTTGCTCAGCCTCGATGTCGGTGAAGAGGTCGGCATTGTCGTATTCATGCTGGCGAAGCTTGCGCACTTCATCGGCATAGATGCAAGCCATCGTATCGGCTTCGCTCTTGCATTGGATGATACCATTGGCATCGCGCTTTGGCTTGTAGGTGGTGGAAGCCTCGGTGGTTCGCGCCGTGCGGGACTTGTCCCAGATGGGCGTGGTGATGGTGCGATTCAGGGCTTCGATGACTCGCTTTGTCTTGCCGTTTTCAAAGACGGGGTAGCTTTCCAAGATGAGATACCACTCCTTGCGGTAATCTGACTTGCGCAACTTGACGGTGCATTTGGTCCTGATGAGCTTCTTTTTCATGACTTGACGGATTTGAAGAGTTTGTCGATTTCAACCTTGGGGACATAGACATAGTTGCCACGCTGACACGAGGGGATGCTCTGCTTGCGGATGGCCTTATATACGGTGGACTCGCTTACGCCGTAAATATCGGTTATCTGGCCGATGGTGTAGCAGTCGGATTCATCGAACTTGTATGAGGCAGGAGTGGCAGGCAACTCTTTTGGTTGTTCCTCGACGAGGGGAAACGAGGCCTCGAGATGGGCACGACTGATACGGGTGAGACGTTGCCCCATGTTGATGGCGGGGATGGTGCCGTTGTTGATGAGGCGATAAATGGAGTTTCGCGAAATGCCAAACAGGGCTACTGCCTCGGCAACAGAGATATAAGGACGGTCATCCGGAATCTTCGAAGCTTTCTCTTTGCGCTTCTGTTCGTTCTTCTCATCACGTTTCTTAATGCGGTATGCTGCACAGGTGCAGTTGCGTGAGCAATACCAAGAAGAGACGGTCTTTGCATAGAAGAGGGTGCCGCAGACCTTGCATTTGCGCTGGATTTTGTATTTACTTGCTGGCATATTATCGCTTGTTTTTATCGGTTTTTAGTAATCATAAGTACAAATAAGTTGCACTTTATCACTCTTTAAGTCATGTTGCAAATATGTTGCAAATATACAATAAAAATCCGATATACAAGCATAAATATCGAAAAAAATGAGAAAATAAAAAAGGTGTAACTTATTGGGTTACACCTTTTTGCTTATTCTTGGTTATTGTTGGCGGTTAGTTTTATTTTACCTCCTCAAAGTCGGCATCAGTAACATTGTCGTCGTTGCCGCCATTGCCGCCGTTGTTCTGGCCGGGGTTGCCGCCTTGGAAGCCACCGCCCATATTGTTCGGGTCGAAGCCGCCTTGCGGGCCGCCTTGGGCACCACCGGCGTTGCGGTACATCTCTTCGGAGGCCTTCTGCCAGATGGCGTTCATCTCGTTCATGGCGTTGTCGATGCCGGCGATGTCCTTGGCCTCGTGGGCACTCTTCAACTTGGCGAGGGCGCTTTCGATCTCTGACTTCTTGTCAGCAGGCAGCTTGTCGCCGTATTCCTTCAGCTGCTTCTCGGTCTGGAAGATCACGCTGTCGGCCTGGTTGAGCTTGTCGATGCGTTCACGTTCCTTC
>JAFRRE010000064.1 GCA_017428285.1 Bacteroidales bacterium
CATGAGAGACCTGGCAGCAGTACTGCAGGAAAACGAGGCAAGAGTTGACTCCGCAAGTTGGAGTGCAAAACTGCCTTCATCAGAACAGGAGAAGTTGGCGGAGGAACTCATCGCCCGTGGCGGCAACATCAACTTCATCAAGTGGGAGACTGGCAGCGTACTTCCGGAAACGGGTCGTGCCATGGAGCACATGGCCTCGTTCGACTACGGCTACAAGATTGACGCCGTCAGGGACTGGCTGTTCAAGCAGAGTAAGTAATCACGGCATATATTAAAAGCCGAGGGCGTAACCTGTATTGGCTACGCCTCCACTCCCAAAAATACATTGGTACGAATATAGAAGAAAAGTAGTGCTTTGGCGGATGCCAAAGTAGTTCGGTTAGTTTGTTTTGAGGAGTTTCTTTCCGTTTTGGATGTAAACGCCATGATATGCATCGGGCAGCGCGGCGTGATGAACCTCTTGTATGACGACTACCCCGATGTGGTAAAAGCCCATACCGTAGCTGTCGTTTTCCCCAACCACGCGCTCTCGATGGTGGACAAAACCAACGACTACAAGGCCTCGCTCGTCGTGGTTTCGGCCTCGGTGATGAGCGAGCCGATGTTGCAGATCATCAACTATTTTCGTTATCGCTACGAGCAGCAGCCTCGCGTAACACTCAACGCACACGACTACAAGATCATCATGCACATCGTGGAAGTGCTTTACGAGACCTCCACCATCGACATCCCGAACCGTCGGACGATTATGATCAGACAGATGGACTTTCTCCTCCGGATGCTCAACTTCTACCGACAAAAGACGCTGAACGACGAAACGACAACCAAGCGCATCAGCGCACAGTTCCAAACGGCCCTCAACGAGCATTTCCGCGAGCATCGCAACGTGGCTTACTACGCTAATCTGGCTTGCCTTTCGCCCAAATATTTCAGCACGGTGATCCACGAGCAGACAGGCCAAACGGCCTCACATTGGATTAATGCAAAAGTGACAGCCGAGGCCAAAAGCCTGCTGCACACACTGCCTAACCTTTCGGTCAAGTGTGTGGCCGATATGATGGGCTTCAGCGACCAGAACGACTTCAGCCGTTATTTCAAAAAGGAAACGGGAATGTCGCCGTGCGAGTTTCGGGAAAAGGCCTGATAAATTCTATGGATTTTTGTCCTACAAATCCACTTTTGTACGACTTTTTGCCATAAAAAAAGTACTTTTTGAAAGAATTCGGATTGGGCGGTTTACATTTTTTTAAAAAGTCAAATTCTTAAACTTATGAAAAAATCCTTACTTTTCGCTATTGCAATGCTTGTTTGCGCATCGGCTTTCTCACAAATGAGAACAACTTTCATCAACGAACATTTTGACGGTTCGTCCATGCCATCTGGTTGGTATGTCGCGGGCGATGGTTTCGACAATTGGATTGTCTACAACTCAAGCCAAGCGGGAGGTCAAGCCAACGAGCTCGTGTTCATGTGGTATCCCATCTTTGAAGGGACTTCGCGATTGGTGATGCCCGCCGTCGACCTGACGGGTGTTTCAAGTGTCATGGTGTCGATGAAATACGCCCTTGATAACAACAGCGGGACATGCACCATCGGCATCGCAACCTCTTCTGATGGTGGTGACACGTGGAACGACGGCTGGTCGCAATCCTTCGATGCCGATGTGCAGTCATCCGTCAACGAATTGATTAGCACGCCCGACATGGGCAATGCCAATGTGCTTTTCTGCCTTTATTTCACTGGTGACAGCTATAATATTTTTGACTGGTTTTTCGATGACATAGAAATCTATTCCGTCGAGAATGCCGACCTTTCGTTGCAGTCCATCGACATGAATCCCATGGCGATTGCGGGTGACAGATACGTCACTTGCACCGTTGCAAACAAAGGGATTAGCACGATAAACGAGGTTACGATGAGCTATCATTTTTCGGGAACGGAAAGGGTTGAGGAAGTTTTTGACGTGACACTGCTCCCTTCCGACTCAACCCAACTGACTTTTGCGCAGCCCACCAATCTTTATCCAGGCTCCTATCCTCTCGCTGTGAGCATTGAAACCGTCAATGGGGTGGCCGACGACGACCCGCTCAACAATACGCTCTCAAAAGACATCAACGTTATCCGAGCAGGGGTGCAACGCATTCCTATGATCGAACATTTCTCCAGCTCGACGTGCAACCCTTGCGTCAACGTGAACACGCAAATGCAGTTTCTGACCGACAACAACCCTGGCAAATTAACCTATACAAAATACCAGATGAATTGGCCAGGCTCGGGCGACCCGTATTTTACGGAAGAATGTGCTACACGAAGCTTTTATTATGCCATTGCAGGAGTTCCGCAGTTGACGATGGACGGGGCGCTTATGGAACCCTCGATGCCCATCTCGCAAATCCAATTGGACAACGAATACAACATGCCTGCTGATACCGAGGTCAAGGGCTCCTTTAGCGTAAACGGCAACACGATTACAGCCAAGGTCGATTTCATGTCGATAGAGGGTGTCAGTGCCAAGGTCTTCGTTTCTGTCAATGAAAAGGTGACTTACGACAACGCCATGACCAACGGAGAAACCGAATTCCACCATGTTTTCATGAAGTTCTTGACCGACGATGAAGGCGACGAAATCGACATTGCGGCGGGCGAATTCCAACACGTTGAGTTCACATGTGACTTGTCGTCGACCCATATCGAGGAGATGAGCGACCTCGAAGTAGCTGCTTGGATCCAATACGAAACCAATCACAGAATCGTGAACAGCAGGTATTTGTATGCGTATTCTGACACACATCCTTATCCTGTGAGGAACTTGACTTTCACGAAAACAAACGAGGGTTCGTTCAAAGCCCAATGGGAGGCCCCGGAAGGAAACCATGCGCTTAGTTATAATGTTTATTTGGCAGGTGAATGCATAGCCAACACAACCGCACTTGACTACGAAATCAATGCGAATGAGGGTATTCACGTGCTTGCTGTTGAAGCCGTTTATGCAAACGACATGACATCGGTCAAAATGTTTAGAATTTACGACCCAACCGAGTCTGTAAATGAACAACAAAGCGTGGCTTATGACATTTATCCTAACCCAAACAAAGGCCAGTTCAGCATCGTCCTTCCTGAAAAGGAATGCGAAATCGTTGTGGCCAACAGCGTCGGACAAACGGTGCATCGATGCAAGGCTCGTGGCTTGACTACGCTTCATTTGGAGGACCTCAACAGTGGCATTTACTTTGTAAACGTGAAATCAGACCAAGTGGTGACGACGATGAAATTCGTGAAGGAACTATAATGATGAAAAAGAATTATTGTCCTTGTGATGGCACAAATGTTCAAATGTTCACAACAAACCAGTATCTTTGCAGAAAATATCCATTATGCAAAACTTCATCATCAGCCCCATCACTATTGAGCATTTGAACCATTATGGTGCTATCTATGCGGCAGCGTTCTCAGGCGAGCCGTGGAACGACGACTGGTCGGTGAAAGACGCTACCATTCATGTTCGTTAACTGCTTGAAAGCCAACAATATTACGGACTTGAGTGCATTGTAGACGGAGAAGTGGCAGGCTTCGTCTTGGGCACTTCCATGCTGTTCCATTATGGCCGCACCTTCGAGATCAACGACCTCGCCGTGGCACCTCAATACCAACGGCAAGGCATCGCCTCTCGTTTGCTTGAACAATGCCTCGCCGACCTCAAGGCGCAAGGAATAGTGGGTTTCCATTTGATTACCGCCCACGATGGTGTCCTGCCCGCTTTCCATGAAAAATTCGACTTCAAGAAAGAAGAGCTGGTGATGCTGATGGGGATGGAATAAACGATGTGAAAAACCGCCGCAAAGGTCTAGAAAACCTTGCGGCGGTTAAATTGTTAGAACTTTGTGTTAGCTTCTTCAA
>JAFRRE010000065.1 GCA_017428285.1 Bacteroidales bacterium
ACCAGTTCTCGAACATCCCTTTCAGTGGTATCACATGGTATTCATCCTCTTGAGCCTGAGCGTCTTCCACGCCTTCTATTGGCTCATCTATTGGCTGCTCATCCAAGGGCTCGTTTTCCTTATTCTCTTCGATATCCATAAGATTTTTCTCCTGCTTGCAAAAATAGGAAAAATATCACTTCCAAAACCTCAGCACCAAAATTTCCCCGAGCAAAGCCAGCAAAGCAATCAACGCAAAGAGCTTCCATTGCGAGGATTGGTGTGCCATGGCCTCCACGAGGTCGGCAGAAGCGAAGTCAGAGGTGTCGAGGACTGCGGCAACATCGAAACCAGACTTGGCAAAGGCTTTGCTCACTTCATCGCGATCAACAAAGTCCATCTTCGACTCCACGCGACTCTCGTTCCAAGCCGTGACGCGGTTCACACTGTCATTGACCTTTAGGTCATAGAACCCAGCTGAAGGAAGATTGTCGTTCAAATAGAGATAGACCTTACCATTTCGCACTTCCGATGCTGGCATTTGTTCAAAACTGCGGTCGGCATTAGCAAAAAGGTATTGATGGTCGCCTTCAAGGTGCATATCGTTCAAAACCAGCATCTTATCTTGACCTATGGTGTAGGAAAGCCTGCTCAATTGCCCACCCAATAAAGCCATTTTCACCATCATCGGAACGAATAGCGAATGGTCGGCGAGGTTGCTCCATTTCGGGTCAAGTGCAGTGGCCATGACGAAGGTCTGCCCCTGCCCCACTGCCTCGGAAAACAGCATCGGGTCACCGTTCTGCAAGATGAGCAAATTGTTTGGAATGCCGCTGCTTCTCATACGCAAGTGCCGCTTCACCTTGGGCAAGTCGGCGTGTTGGGGTATGTCGAGGATGACATCATTGAAGAACTCATGCCTTATAGCCAAGTCTTGCGCTACCGTAGTGTTGGTGTCGAGCTCCATGACGGATAGACCAAGCTTATTCAAAAGGTAAGCATTGCTCTTCGGGTCATTTTTCGAGGGAAACACCAACATGGCGGCACCGTCATTGACGTAATTCAACAGGGTCTGCTGCAAGGTTTCGTTCAAATTGGCGGTCTCGTTGACAATGATGAACTGAGCTTTGGCCAATTGGTCCAAGTCGAAGCGCGAAGGTTCCATCAAAGTGTAGCGGAATTGTTCATCATCTTCAAAAAGCAAGGCGCAACTCGTGGCTTCGCTGCCTAACTCAATCACGGAAAGGCTTGGTCTTACACCCAGAACGAAGTCATATGTGTCATCGAAGGTGATGGGATGATCGTTGAGCGACACGCTACAGCGTTGGTCGCCAGTACCATCCACCACAAACTGCATGACAACTTCTTGCGTGCCGTTTTTATCCAAGTCGACGGTGGTGGAAGCTGCCATAGCACCGTTCATTGTGAAGGTGATAGGCAAACCTTTCACTTCCTTGTCGCCTTGGTTGACGATGCGCACATTGAGGTCGTTGGTCAAGCCTGGCTGTACAATGGGCGAAGCCAACCACACGGAATCAATGTATAGATTGGTCTTGAACTCGGGCGTCATCGGAACAACAACCACTTGCATAGCGGTATCTGCCTTAACAGCCGACAAGTCAAAGGTATTGCTCTGGAAATCAGAATAAACAAAGAATGTTGAAGATGTGAAGCCATGCTGTTTGGCCAACATCTCAAAACGATCCATCACCTCGCCCATGGCCACAGGTGCACCATCGGGGTTCATGCGGTCGAGTTGGTCGAGCATCTCTTCCTGGTTCATCGGATATTCGTTCTGGATCTCGAAGCTGTTGGTCATCAGCAGGTAGCGGTTGGAAGGATTGAGTTTGTGCACCAAATCGCGCGCCGACTGTCGTGCATCCTCAATCAAGGTGGTGCGCTGCGACTGTCCCTTCATGCTCATCGAGTTGTCGATATAGATGCCAACGAGATTATTCTCGGCATTGACATTCAACTGTTTTTCAGGCGTGTATGGAAATGCAAAAGCCAGCACCAAAGCCGTGATGAACAGGCAGCGCAACAACAAGGTGATGAGATATTTCAGTTTGCGCGTCTTGGCATTTTCCTGTTGGATGGAACGCAGTACGGCCGTATTGCTGAAATACACCAACTTATGCCGCCTGAAGTTGAACAGGTGGATAATGATGGGAATCAGCAGGGCAAGCAAGCCCCAAAGCATATTGGGATAGAGGAAATGCATAACCTAAAAACAGGCGGCAAAGATACGAAATCTTTGTCAGTATCCGAACAAATGTCTTCGGCTACCGTGACGGCGATAGCGATCTCTAGCAAAAGAAGAGCAAGCATCATAAAAACCATTATCCAAAGGAATGGCTATTCCTAACGTAACTTCCAAGCCTTGCGGCCAACGTACACCTGTCACTTTATATGCATTCACATTAACTGCTTGAGCGCTACCGTCATGTTCATACTTTGAATAGCTGTCAAGAAAACCTTGATGAAAAGAGGCACTGAGTTTAAATAGATAATCTTGGCCTATAATGGTCACCTTGCCACGAACTCCAACACCGGCAAAAGCTCCTGCGTGAAACCTGTACATGTTGGCACTGTCTACGTAGATAGGGAAATCTATCGTCTGATTAGAGTAGCTTGGTTGTTGTAGTAAGCGTGGAAATAAAGCATCATAATACTGTCTATGAAGATTGATTTTGCCAAACAAACACATCCCAACCTCTGCCCCTATTGTCACGTAGGGTTGAAAATAGGGTTTGATTTTCCAACACAATTCCAAAGGAAGCCTGAGATCAACATAAGAAGTTGAAATCGAATAATGCTCAACGATTGAGCGATGATTATATGTCATATCAGTGCCCCGTTGAACATACATGATTTCTGGCGAAATAAATACTGATCGTGTCAAAGGAATGTCCACAAACAAACCTCCCATTGGAGTAAAAGTATTAGATTGTGGCAAACGCATTAATGCTGGATTCTGATAGTAATACATCCTAGGCAAATTGACACCCCCCTTGAGACCTACAGCAATTGTTTTATCCACCGACGTGTTACGTGTCATTTGACCCATTACGCCAGTGTAACAAATGCATAATATAACCAATATCAAAACGTATTTCTTCATTTCTTCACTTCTATTACCATGGCCAAGCGCATCTCTCAACCAAGCTGTCGCCATCCTTGTAAATGTAATATGTACCAGGATCAAGAGCCATCTCGCCTATAGCATCCACTACAATGAAAGCCATACGGAAATTGGAGAGCCCATTTTCCTTTACTTTACCACACATAATCACGCCACGCTTCACATGTTCAATGCTCTTATCTTCAACAAAATATATCGTAAAATCTTCGTTGTTTCCCCTCACATAGACAGTGTCGGTTTTTTTCAATGATCCTTCGTATAGTTCCATAACCATAATCCCATTGTGCTGCTCGCTGAAACGCATGAATACAGGAGGGTCTTGCCTTGGCGTTGGTATGTTCAGATTGGTATTTAACAACATATTTGGATTAACAACATACGAATCAACACTATCAGTTTCCGTAATACTATCAGGAACAGCAATACTGGGTGGAATTGGACCATTGGGAATATCTCCAAAAACAGAATCAAATTCCTGCTGATGCGAATCTGGTATCGCCGAAAGGATGTCTTCAATTGAATAATCCTTCCCGATATAGTATTCCGTTCCTATAAGGGCAATGGTTTTGGGACCATCGTTACTTTTTGTGCATGAACCCAACATGATGCCAATTGCCAGCAAGAGCCAGAAACCAACTATGATTTTATTTCCTTTCATCTTCAAGACAAGTATTTATGTAAGTAACTGTTCAAAATCAAACTGCCTTATCCTTTGACTTCGGGACTTGTGTAGCTATCAGCCGTCAGCCATCAGCTTTCAGCTTGGTTGCACTTGGCTGATTGCTGATAGCTGATAGCTAACTGCTATACACAGTCTCGATTCTTTTATGTAAACTGTATTTACTCATTTGCCTATCTAATCACTACCTTTTTGGCAATGGTGCCCTCTTTTCCGTTAGCCACAATGAAATATAAGCCTTTAGGGCAATTCATGTCATATTCAAAGCTATATGTATCGGAATCATTATAGGTCACAAAACTATCAATCAAGTTGCCCGTCACGTCATACACCTTGACATCGACCTTTCCTCCAAAACGATTGAAAACAAGTTTCATCTGCCCGTTGTTGGGGTTAGGAACGACATTGAAGTCGGATTGGGTGGCGTTCTGTTCATCAATGTCAAGGAAGGATGATTTGAGGAAGATTTTGCGCTGTATGCTGTCGTTGGAGCTGGGACATCCGTTTTTTACTGTGGCAGTCAAGATGACATAATCATCATCGCGGTCGGCTACATATACCGTACATTCACTATAACAGGTGTCGTTTTGTATCTGTACGCCTCCAGGGATGGTGTCGATGGTCCAAGAAGGTTTATTAATGGACCATTTACATGAGCTCCAATGACACTCGCTTTTGTTATGTTTTGTTTCCTTAACCCTAAAGGTGTATTGGAAAGAGAAAAACTCCGTGTTGGTGACAACATAAATAGTGTCGTTGACATTAGGATCAGGGTAGCCTGTCCAGACCGTTGACCCGTTGTTAGGGTAAGGTTGGATTTTGTAAGGATGTGGAGTGTATTGCATATCTCTTACGGTGACCACCATCGAGGTATCGCAGCCATGCATGGTTTGGCCAGGGCTTGTGCCATTAGTGAAATCGCCGGGGATATTATAAACTCTGTTATCTTTGAAATAAATAGTATCTCCAAACCAATAAAACGGAATGGAGTCGCATTGGAAAAGGGGATAGTTTTGGTCAACAGTATAAGGCACATTTAATTGGAGGTGGTAGACCGTGACAGTGTCACTTATGCTTTGTGTATAGCCGGCAATGTTGTCAGTTATAGTACAGGTGTATGAGGTGCTCTGCGTTGGTGAGGCAATGGGGTTGGGAATATTGGGATTACTCAGGCCTGCGGTGGGTGTCCAAGAATAACTGAAGTCACCAGATCCACCACTAACAACAACTTGCAATTGTGCACTCTCTCCCTCGCAAATGGGATCGGGAGTGTCAGCCAAAACAGTTAAAGCACTGGTGCCTACGTGGACAATGGTTTGGTCGGTGCTGATGCATTGGCCTTGCGGGTTGGTGACGGTCAACACGAACTCATAATCTCGGGTTTCGTTTAACACTACTGTCTCAGTGCTTGGACTATTCGGATTCACCACCATATTGGCAGGCTCCCAATGGTAGGAGAAGGAATCTGATCCCCCTGAACCGCTCAATTGAGCCGTAAGACCAGGATAAGGTAGGTTTTGGTCTTCACCGGCATCGGCAACCGGTTGGTCATATACGGTCAAATTCAAACGGACGATGCTGTCGCAACCATAATTGGTATATAGTGTGTGGGGATAGTTGGAAACGGAGTGGTCAAAGTTGGTGCCAAAGAAATTGTAGCTTTCGTTGGAGCATATGGCAGTATCGATGGTTGTTTCATCGTAAGAGGGATAGACAGTGATTTCAACATTCACATCCTGTGAATTGTTCCAATCCACGTCCACGATGTGGCAATAATAGGTAGTTGTGCCCACATTGGGGGTAGCCACAGGATGTTGCGATGTAGGGTTGTCCAAAGTGTTGGCAGGAGTCCAATTATACGTGTAATTGCCCGATCCGTTCACGGGGACGGCATGCAGTGTGGTCGACACACCTTCACAGAGTTCGGTATCGTCAGCAGTTGCCGAGGTGCTCATGCTGCCCACAGAGACTGTACATTGAGGTGCACCCACCAGCACCAACTCGCAAAATGAGATGTCGTCCAAACCAAAGTCGTTGCCACTTCCCGAAGTGTTCTGGTTGAGGATGGTAATAGTGGCAGCTGTATTGTTCTCGCTGTACCAAAGCTCATAGAACTGAAGCCATTGGTCGGTATAAGCCGGTGCGTAAAACACTTCACCTAATTGGTGGCCATTGATGCTAAATTGAAGTCGGGCTACATCGCCAGCGGCGCTGACAGTGCATACCCAAGTCGAGAAAGCATAATAGGTGTTAGGTACCACGGTGATTTCCTCTGTCCAAACATTTGTGTTAGGATTTGTCGAGCCATTGACAATCATGAAATTACCCGAACCGCCATGCCCCGTTCCTATAAAATCCGGGTGGAAATCCCGAGCATTGGAGCCAACGCTATAAGTGCCTTCTGGGTACAAATTATCTGAAAAGGTATAGGCCGAAGTAAATCCCACATTGCCTTGGTCGAAGTTACTGTTAACTACACTCTCATCACCAGGAGCATAACCCGAGCAAGTATAGGTAGTGGTCACTGTGGGCGAAGCGACTGTAACTGGCCCCTCGGTGGTAGAAAGACCTGTTTCGGGCGACCATCGGTAGTACATGGCTCCTGAAGCCGTCAATGTCACCGACTCACCCGGCTGAATATTGGCCGATGGTGGTGTGATGGTAACAGGCTGGGCAACGGCGCAAATTACCCCCAAAAACAGCATAAAAATAAATAAATACCTTTTTTTCATAACGGTTTCACTTTGGTGCAAAAATAATAAGTTTTTATTTGCCTTTTCGGTTTTGCAATCATTTAATCACCTTATCTGCAAAGAATCAAACGCTTTTTCACAACTCCATACACCGTCTTGATTTCAAACAGATATACCGAAGGTGTATATGTACTAAGATTCAACGTAACGCTATCCGAGCGGTCATATTCACGCGTTTCGAGCACCTGACCCATCATATCAATCAAACGGAGGCTTTCTATACCTTCTGTTTCGATAGTAACCGAACCTTTTGTAGGATTGGGGAAGATGTGCACATCAACGCCTTGATAATCATCCACGCCATAGAAGACCGCATTGATTTCGAAGGAACGTTCCATCTCGCCACATTCCTCCACATTGAAATGGGCTGTCAGGGTTGCATTACCTGGCGTTGAGACAAAAACACGGCAGAAAACATCCCCATGTTCAATGATTTGCCAATCAGGATTAGACAACGACCACGTGGCAGGGCCAGCCAGACCTTCAGTATCAATTTCATATCGATAGATACCGCTGATCAGGCTTGAAGCAACGTATACGTTTGAGGTGCCATTGATGACACCTATTTGCTCGGAGTTTTTCATAAACAAAGTCATCACCTTACTCTCATCATCGCCACAAGAGGTATGGACATAATAACGCAAGAGCTTCCCGTCAAAGAAGTCGTCTATGTGATTGGGGTCAAAGACATATCCTTCAAGTTCAGTCTCCCAATTAGTCCCATTTACACTCACCTGCCACTCTCCAGGCATGCCATCAGGTGTGTCGATTCCCAATGAACCGCCTGAACAATAAGAAACTTGCTCGGGCCAAGTTTCATCATTAATGGTCGGGCTGTCCGTCAATTGAATGGTGTACACTTCGCTATTGTCCTCAAGATTTGGACACTGCTCAGATTCAGCATGATAACGCAAATACTTTCCATTAAAGAAATCTTCTACGTGGCTTGGATCAAAGGAATGGCCTTCAAGTTCCGTGCTCCAATCCGTTCCGTCTGCGCTCACCTGCCACCCTTTCACATTCGTTTCAGGCGAAACATCGGGTTCATTAATCCCCAACGCGCCGCCAAAACACAATGAAATCAGCGTATTCGAGGGCAAATCATCATCATTAATGACTGGCGCAGAATGTATGGAGATGGTTATTTCTCCGCTATCATTATTGAGGTCCGGACAAGCCTCATGTTCCAGATGGTAACGGATTTGCGCTCCATTGTGGTCTGCGCCCCATGTTGTCGGCAAATCGCCCCATGAGCCATCATGGGATTGAAGCTGCCAATGTCCAGTCACATGTCCTCCCCCATTATTGAAATCGATTTCAGGATCGGGCAACTGCACCGTGTCGCCATCACAAAACTCCCAATCTATCGGAGGCATTTGCATCACTTCTGGGTATCCGTATACATGCAACTCAAAACCACTGCTATAGACTGGGACATCGCTACAATCACCTTCCACGCCATAACAGAGCACAGCGCCATGAAAACCCTCCACAATAACCGTAGTAAGATCAATCTGTTGGCCATTAATGAACCAACCAAGAGCATTGTGAGGAACACTCGGATTGATCAATGATGGTGCTGTAATTTCCGATTGTTGCAAAAACTCTCCCACAGTTGTGCCTTCACAAACATACTGCAATTCGGTGGGTAAAGTGCTGTTGTCAAACTCAGGTCCTGCGGTCACTGAAAGCGGAAAGGGTCCCATATATTCAGACCAGCCACAATCGTTACCCACACGATAGTAAATCAAATAATCTCCTTCCACATTAAAAATGTAATTATCAGGATCATCAAAAGAAACTCCCGTAATAGTGTCTGACACCCGCCACTCCCTATCAATTACAGGATAACCATTAGAGTTCACAAATTGACAGGACAAAGTCTGCCCTTTGCAAATACTGTCGGCAATGATATACTCCTCGTATGGTTTTCCATCCACATGGATCTCTTCCCTATGTTGAAGAAGAACATTGCATCCCATAGCCTGGTATCTAAGCCATCGACCGTCATCCTCAAGTGAAAGGACAAAGCCAGAAACAGGCTCATACTGTCCATATGGATCTGTCCCTACGCTAATGCTCCACCAACCCGGCTCATCAATATGACCTAATGTCTCAGGATCGGAAGGAAGTTCAAACGGGTCACCTTCGCAGAATCTGTCCAACCCGAAAGGCTGTTCTGGATTCACGAATTCAGGCTCAGCCTCCACAATGACGCTCAACTGGTTACCACGGACATCAAATCCACATTCATTAGCCACAGCATGGTAATTGATAAAGAACACTCCAGCCTCTGGAATACCTTCATTTGGATTGAAATCGACATAATTGTACGGTTGATCCTCAGGAGCATACTGCCACGAAGATACCTGAGTGTTTTGTGTACACAAATGCCAATCAATTAGGGTATCCAAATCGATTGGAGTATCAACGCAGAATGTACTACTACCATCCAATGATATTTCAACCTCAGGTTGTCCCTTTACAGTCAATGTAAAAGGTGTAGGGTAAGGTATTTCGCCTCCACAATCGCTATTCAACACATAGGTAATTTGAATGCCGTTCCAACTCTCGGTCAACTGTAGAGGGAATTGTATTGCTCGATATTCCGTTCCGTCGATGTAAGCCCAATAGGGGTCGACATCAAAGTTATGCGAATCATATACCGGAGGCATCGGGAAATCATCCTCTTCCAATACACTTCCATCACAATAATAATCTGAAAAACCAAGCGGTCCGGAATTATTAAAGGATGGCCCTTCGGTAACTGTCACTACTCCTGCCAGCAACAATTCATCATCACATTGATTGGTAGCCCGGTATCTGACCTGACATCCGTTATGGTTTACATCAAATACATCAAGATCCTCCCATGAGGAACCGTTATTACACGAAACCTCCCAGCCAGCAAAGATACTGTCAAACAAATGCCAATCATTCACATAAACATCATTAGCCAATGAAGCCACGGAAGTGCCTGAACAAATCGGATTGGGAAAATCTACTTGATAATTGTACAATGTTGGTTTATCGCCCACCCAAACCCTGATGGGATCGCTATAGATATCGTTGTGGGCTGTACAATCTTTTTGTACATGATAGCGGAGCCATTTACCATTATCCCCAAGCGAAAGTTGAGTAGGCAGATTGGAGGAAAAGCCTGTCTGACTTTGTCCACTACTGATTTCCCAACCGTAGCCATTAACAAGATAATGTCCACCTGGGCTCAGTTCTGGCAAAATGGAGCTTAGGGCTGTTCCAGAACAAACAGGTCCCAAAGAATCCGGAAGTTCATCCAATACCTGAATGGAAGGCACTTCATAAACGACAAGTTCAAATGCAGGAAAAAAGGGGGTAAAGCCACATTCGGAATTCTCCAAACAGGGGGTTACCGACACCGATTCATATCCCAATGTAATTGAACTGCCATTGATAGGTTCATAAGAAGGAGAGCCCGTAGGATCATAATTCACATAATACCAGCCAGGGGTGACACCCATTCCGTAATCATCATACCATGAGGATTGAATGGAAGGCAGCGACACTACAGAGCCTGGACAATAGCCCGATTCGAACGACACTGGGATAGTGGAGTTGAATTGTGGGCCGGAAACCACGTTGATAACATCAGAAATCAAAGGACTTCCACCACAATAATCCCATGTGACTCGATAGCGCAGCTGATCTCCAGGTTGCAAAGCAATTTCTCCCCAATTAAAACTCTCCCAGCTTTCGTTGCCGAGTTTGTATTGCCATGTCTTGTTACCCGTATTGAAATTCCAGTTGACGCTGACACCTTCTGGCTCAGCGGAGCCCGTACAGATGGTGGACACGGTAGGCAAGGTAACTTGAGGCACATCGCAAATGGTGAAATTGTAGGGGTTTGAATACACATACTCATTGCCTGTGCAACTGTTTTTTGCATAAAAACGAATGCTGTATTCACCTAATCCACCATATACAGGTTGATTTATTACCCAAGATTGAAACATCCCAGCATCCAGCCAAACATCCTCATCCATATTTGACTTCCTAAACTCCCAACCCGATTCGGTGATATTGCTCCCGTTTTCCTCCCATGTTGCAGATGGGTTAAATGATGAAATATCGCTAATGCAAAGTAAATTATTTGCGGGCAATTCTTGTGGGGTACAGTTTGATGGAATATTTCCAACAATAACCGTGATGGTAGCTTGACTTTCCAACCCGAATCTTGAAATCTTATATTGAAAACTATCCTGACCATAATAGTTTGCATTTGGAGTATAAGTTATCCTATTATTAGAACCTACGGTTGCCGTGCCATGATCCAAGTTAATGTGCGTCTGCCAACCATCGTAGTTGCCTTTTCTTATCTTGATCTCCATAGGAGGAGCAGAATTGCCACCCGGAGGATACCCCATGGTATAATGGTTATTTTGCTGCAATTCAATCTCAATCGGTGCAGTTTCACCACAATAGGGAAACGTGAAACTATTTGCTGTTAAGGAATACCCTTCTTTCATCTTGAAGACAATGTCGTCAAGGCCGAAGTCGTTGCCATCTCTTTCAGTGCATTCGTCAATGATTGTAATCTTTGCTCTGGTAGTGTCTGCAGTCCAACTTTCCGTCCATGATGTCCATTCACCGCCATCCACCCACGGAACTGTAAAAGAATTGTTACTAACAGGAGTATCATTAATCAACAAGCGCAGTCTAGGACGGGTTTCGAGTGACGGCATTCCAAGTATTCTTATAAAAAGACAAGTAGCCCAAGCTTCAAAATCGTAGATAACGCCAGGAGCAACACCAACAGTGTATTCCCATACTTTAGCATTGCTATTTGGCGCACCATTGACAATCATATAATTACCTGTTCCAGAAGGATGGTCGCCCATTGAAAAATAACCCTGCTCAACACCAAAATTATTTTGATGATTGTACCAATTTGCATTGTCTCCCACGGCATAACAACCGGGACCAGTATCATTTGACTGCAAACTATTCTCGGTTTTTTTGTATGTATAATGTGTTGTGACACCAGCATTTGACAAATTATTGCCAGAATGCCCGTTGCCAACAGTTCCAATATTAAAATTGGAGACTGGGGTAGGCAACAGATTATTTTGGGCATGCACTGGCGAAGACGCAAACAACAGGCACAACGACAATGCCTTGAAAACTCTTATAATTTGGCTTTTCACAATCATTTTTCCTCGTTTTGTATATTACACAAACGTGCAAAAGTGCAAAAAATGTACCAATTATGCAAGAAAAAGTTCATTTACAGAGCTTTTCCGTCCAAAACAGCTTCTTTCAGTATGTCGTTTTCATAAGTTAGCTTCAACGAGAAGAAAGGTCTATGCTCATCTATGAGTCGGAGGAAAATCTTGTCGCCTTCCCATGAGGGCAACTCCAAAAGTCGCTGTTTCTCAATCCATTCCAGGTCGCCTTCGTTGCAAACAATCTGTTCCCCTTCCCACTCTGTGCAGACAAAGATGTGCATCTGCTCCGCGGGCCAGATATTATGCACAAAAGTGACGATGCCGCAATAGCGCCATTGGGTCACGGTGAAGCCCGTCTCTTCAAAGACTTCACGCCTCATGCAGTCCTCGGGGCTCTCCCCTTCCTCGAACTTTCCGCCCACGCCAATCCATTTGTCGTGGTTCTCGTCGTTCTCCTTCTTGGTGCGATGCAGCATGAGGTATTGACCGCCGCGCTCAAGATAACATTGGGTGGTTTGTTTCATAGTTGTGATAGCCAAATACTGAAAAACTTGTCGTATACTTCATACACACCAAGATGGCCCGTCACCAACTGTTTATCCATCAATGACCTAACCGTAGTTTGAACCGAACTGGCAGCGGTAAGATGATGCTTTTTAATGAATTTCGAACCAGTAATTGCCTTGACTTTCCCCTCCTTATTGATGGCGACCAGCAGTTCTTTCTGTTTAGCTGTCAGCTGGTAAAGCAAGTCGGCGTAAATCGTGCCATTGTCTTTCACAATCTCGTTCACCGCGACATCAATCATGTCCATTCCACAAGTTTCACCCGAGGCAGTATCGGCAAAGAAGTAGTTCAGCACCTTCTGCACATACCATGTGACGCCCTCAAACCGTTCGCAAATTGCCTCCACGACACCATCTGTCAAGTGCTTTCCCAACTTCTCGAAATGCGCCTTCGCAAACTCATCATACTTTAATGGATTGATGCTCTCCAAGTTGAGCGTCGAAGTAGAGGCATAGAAAGGGCGTGAGGGTGAAGAGAACATCTCTGCAAGCAGATGTCGCTCCGAACCAGAAAACACGAAATTGGCATTGCTACAATGTTGGATATAAGTCCTCAAAATAGCCTCCACGTTTTTTTCGGGATAATGCGCAATCTGTTGAAACTCATCAATAGCGATAAGGCAAGGCTGGTCGGATTGCTTGATGTAATCGAAAATCTGATCCAAGGTGTTATCGGCATTTTGGATATTCCCTACCTCCACATTCCAAGTCGGGTTACCCAATGGGTCAAAACTCACACCTGGACGCAGCGAAGTGGCTATTCTGACAAACTTGTCGAATGCCTTCTTGCTTTTCGACTGGAGCGTGTTCAATATCACCTTGCCCATTTCCGCAACCATGTCATTCATGTTTTTGGTCGAATAGATGTCGATGATAAATGTATGGTATTCCGTGCGGATTTCCTCTTGCTGGAAAGCATGGTAGAGAAGTCCCGTCTTTCCCATGCGGCGCGGCGACATCAGCACCACATTGTTGCCGTTGGTCAACTGCCGAATCATTTTTGCGGTTTCCTCTTCCCTGTCGCAGAAATATTCTGGCCCTTCATAGCCCGATGTGACAAATGGATTTTTCATCGTTCATTCATTTTACGCGGCAAAAATAAGCATTTTTTCAAGTATTACGTATTTTACGTAACGGTTTTTGCGTAATATTTCTGAAAAAGCACAAAAAAAGCAAGGCGGCCAAACCTGACCGCCTTGCAAAAACCTTTTTTGCTCTGGAATTAGATGATACCTTGAGCCATCATGGCGTGGGCAACACGCATGAAGCCAGCGATGTTAGCACCCTTCACATAGTTGATGGTGCCATCGGCTTGCTTACCGTATTTCACGCACTGGTCGTAGATGTCGCTCATGATCTTCTTCAGCTTCTCATCAACTTCCTTAGCGGTCCAGTTGATGTGACCAGCGTTCTGGCAGATTTCAAGGCCAGAGGTGGCAACACCACCGGCGTTGACAGCCTTACCAGGACCGAACGGGATCTTGGCAGCTTGGAAGGTGGCAATAGCACCAGGTTGGCAACCCATGTTGGAGACTTCAGCCACATACTTCACGCCATTGGCGATCAGTTCCTTGGCATCCTCTTCAGCCAGCTCGTTTTGGAAAGCGCAAGGCATAGCGATGTCGCACTTCACGCTCCAAGCCTTCTTGCCAGGGGTAAAGATAGCTTTGCCCGGGAACTTGTCGGCCATGTCTTGAACCTTGTTGCGGTTCGAGGCACGCATGTCAAGCATGTAGTTGATCATCTCAGCGTTGATACCTTCGGGCAGTTCGCACACACCGTCGGGACCGCTGATGGCGACCACCTTGGCACCGAACTCGCAAGCCTTCTGGGCAGCACCCCAAGCCACGTTACCGAAGCCAGAGAGGGCCACGCGTTTGCCTTCGAGAGTGTCACCCTTCTCTTCCACCATGTGCTTCACATAGTAGACAGCGCCGAAACCAGTGGCCTCGGGACGCATGAGGGAACCACCCCAGCCGTAGCTCTTGCCAGTCAAAGCACCAGTCGAGTGCTCACGGGCCAGCTTCTTGTACATACCGTACATGTAGCCAATCTCACGGCCACCAACACCCACGTCACCAGCGGGGCTGTCTTGGTCAGGACCAATGTTGCGCCACAGTTCGTAGACGAAAGCTTGGCAGAAACGCATGATTTCAGCGTCGCTCTTTCCTGTAGGATCGAAGTCGGCACCACCCTTACCACCGCCGAGAGGCAGGTTGGTCAAGCTGTTCTTGAAGATCTGTTCGAAGCCCAAGAACTTCAGCATTGACTCGTTTACTTTGGGGTGGAAGCGGAGACCACCTTTGTAGGCGCCGAGGGCAGCATTGTACTGCACACGGTA
>JAFRRE010000066.1 GCA_017428285.1 Bacteroidales bacterium
AAGATGACGGGCAAGAAAAGCGTCTATGTCACCCACTCGCAAGGCGGTCGCGTAGGCTGGGCCACCGATGCCACCAACATCGCGGCTATCGTGGCCGTGGAGCCGGGTTTCGCCCCGATGGTAGGCTCGCCCGAGTACCAAAAGTTTGTCGAAGCCAAGGTGCCGATGCTCTTCCTCTTTGGCGACAACATCATGAACGGTCCTGAAGACATCCAATCCACGGGGTTCTGGCAGACGGTGCTGAACCAGTGCCGCGACTTCGCCGAACACTACAACGCCGATGGTGGCGATGCCACCGTCATCCACCTGCCCGACCAAGGCATCCACGGCAACAGCCATTTCATGTTCCAGGAGATGAACAACGCTGAGATTGCAGACTTGGTTTTCGAGTGGCTGAAAACGAAAGGATTATAAGCAAAACATCAAATCTATGGAAACACAAAAAATAGTATTTGTAAACAAGCAATTGAACACCAGATTGGCGGGGTTGCTTCGCCTGCCCGAAAATTTCTGTCTTAGCAACAATTATCCTGCCATCGTCGTCACGGGACCGATGCTGTCGGTGAAGGAACAAGCGCAGTCGGTCTATGCCGAGCGGCTGTCCGAAGCAGGCTATGTCACCTTGGTCTTCGACGGCACGTATTTTGGCGAAAGCGAGGGTGAGCCGCGTCAGCAGGAACTGCCCGACGTTAAGGAGAGCGACATCGAGGGGGCTGTGGATTATCTGGCAAGTCTGCCCTATGTAGATGCTGAGCGCATTGGCGGTCTTGGCATCTGTGGCTCTGGCTCGTATATGTCGGTGGCAGGTGTGAAGGAGCCTCGGCTGAAAGCCGTCACGGCCATCGTCCCCGCCATTGCCGATATCTCAAAATCGGCCATGGCCGGATTCTTCCGTCCCGAGGACGAGGTGAAGGCTGCAAAGGAGGCCTACGAGCAAGGCAAAGGCGGTTTGATGCACCTTAATTTCATGCCCCGCGCCTTCGACGAGGGTGCCGCCTATTATTACACTTCGCGCGGCACGCATCCTCGCTGGTCGAATCAAGTGGTGGCGTGGAGCCAACTGGAACTGGTGAAATACAACGTGGTGAACATCATGAAAGACATGACGAAGCCCTATCTCGTCATCACGGGCGAGAATGCCTGGAGCCGCGAGGCTTCGACCGAGGTATTCAATGCCGTGCCGCACAGTAATAAGGAGATGCATGTCATTCCTGAGGCAAGCCACTTCGACATGTACGACTTGGCACCGTTCGTCAGTGAGGCGTTCGAGTATATTGTGCCGTTCTTTGACAAAAATCTGTAAAAAGTCTTTACCGTGAAAAAACTCCTCATTCTAAGCCTTTTGATCATGACAGCAACAGCAGTGAAATCCCAAACCTATGGCGATGAAGGCCCTACCCTCACGCCGAATACGATGGGCCTCATTTATGAAGACGCCATCAATGAGAATGTGCCAGGACAGGTAAACATCCGTCGGGTTAGCTATAAGATTGAGGGCATCGATGTGGTGGCCAATGTCTATACTCCTGCGGGCTACGACCCAAAGAAAACCTACGCTGCCGTAGTGGTGGCCCATCCCAACGGGGGCAGCAAGGACCAAGTGGCAGGCCTTTATGCCCAAAAACTGGCCGAAGCGGGGTTTATCACTATCGCCTTTGATGCACGTTATCAGGGTGAGAGCGGAGGCGAGCCACGCCGAACCGACAAACCAGCCAACCGCATGGGCGACATCATGGGAGCCATTGACTTCATCCAGAACTACCCTGGTGTCGATAAGGAACGTATCGGTGCTTTCGGCATCTGCGGTGGCGGCGGCTACACCTTTGCCACGGCACAAGTCGACAAGCGCATTAAAGCCGTGGGCACGCTGAGCCTTTTCAACACAGGTGACGTGCGCCGCAACGGCTATATGCGCACACAGTTGGACAACATCATGGAACGCCAGCGCGATGCCTGTCTTGCCCGCCAAAAGGAAGCCGCAGGAGCCGATCCCGAACTGGCCGGATTCATGAACTGGACGCCCGAGGAAGCACGGCAAATCAAGGTCGATCTTTATCGCGACGGTTATTTTTACTACGGTGTGACGCATAAAAGCCCCCATGCCCCAGGCACATACCTGAAAAGCTCATTGATGGACATGATGGCTTGGGATGCAACCGACCATGCTGACCTCATCGACCAACCCCTGCTCATCATTGCAGGTGAGATTGCCGACAGCCGTTACATGTCGGAAGAAGCCTTCGCAAAAGCCAACCGCACAGCCGACAAGGAGTTGTTCATCGTACCAGGAGCCACACACATTCGTACGTATTTCGTGAAAGAATATGTGGATATGATTTCGGCTAAGATTCAGTATTTTTTCAAGGAGAAGCTATAACCTGTTCATATCCAAAAACGAAACGCATCGGTCAGAATAACCGGTGCGTTTTTTTGTCGCATTGAAAAATTGTCTATCTTTGCACCATGACAGATGATTTTCAGGATGTTATCATAGAGAAAGACCTTGCTGCACTAGGCACCGACCGTGTGGCCGACTATGTTGCGCACGTCTATTGCGACCGTGGCAGATGCGAGTTTGTCTTCAATGAAAAGCCGTTTGCGCTTTGTGCCGGCGACTGCGCCATCTTCACCATCACGAAGATGGTTTTCGACGTGAAGCCCTCCGATGACTTTGAGGCCACGGCCATCTATGTGCATAACACCTTCTTGATCCAGTCGGCGCCTGAAAGCAACTACGGGGCAAAAGGCGTCATGTCGCTTTACCACAACCCCATCATGCAGCTGGACGAAGCGCACCAAAATGTTTGCAAAAACGACTTCCAAATGGTGGAATACCGCTTTCAAGACACCCAACACCATTTCTATAAAGAGGCCTTAAGCTCGGCCTTACGCACCCTCTTTTTGGACTACTTTGATTTCCATGTGCGCATTAATAGCGGCGAAAAGTCCTTTTCGGATACCCAAACATCGTTGGTCATGCGATTTCTTGGCCTGCTCGAAGGAGGCGAATACAAGACACATCGCGACCTGGGCCATTATGCCGACCTGCTTTGCGTGACCGCCAAGCACCTGTCGTTCATTTGCAAGAAAGTGAGTGGTCTCCCCGCCAACTATTGGATCAATCGCTTCACCATCATCGACATCCAGCGAAGGCTAAAAGACCCATCCATCACACTCACGCGAATCGTCGATGAGTTCCATTTCTCGTCGCAGGCCTATTTCTCGCGGTATGTTTACAATCTCTTGGGAAAATATCCTTCGGAGTTCCGCGAAAAATGAAGCAAAAAGTGATTTTCTTCCAAAAGTGATACAAAAAACGCTTTTTTCACAAAAGGCGTATGGAGTGCATTGGCTTTCTTTGTCAAAAATTCCTAAATCAATCACACTTAAACTAACGATCCTATGAAAGCAAGACTCCTCCTAACGCTGGCGACGATACTGTTGGGTGTCGGTGCCATTGCGCAGAATTTCGATCACGAAGTGACTCAACCTGCCCCGGGCGGGAACACCCCTGACGGTGGCCCTCAGGCCGCATCAAACATCACATCGGTGGCAGGCGTCCCATTGGTAAGGCTCAACAATGGCGTAATGATGCCACGTTTCGGACTCGGCACCCAGGTTCAGAGCTTGGAAGGCCCTGGTCAACGGCAGCAACTCAACGAAACAGTCAACATGATGGTCATCTCCGCGCTTCAATCGGGCTACCGTCATCTGGACGATGCCATGTTCTACTATAACGAACGCGGTGCAGGATGGGGCATATTGGAAAGCGGCGTACCTCGCGAAGAGATATGGGTGACAAGTAAAATCTCAGGCGATCTGTCCGATGCACAAAATGCGTTTGACGGTATGCTCGAAAGACTGCAAGTCGATTATCTCGACCTCGTGTATATCCATCATCCCGCCGGCACTTTGGCCGACATCCTGGCCTGTTGGCGTGTGATGGAAAACGAATACAAGGCTGGCCGAATCCGCGCTCTCGGCATCAGCAATTTCGACAACCGCATGGAAGCGTTCAACTATATCATGGAAAATGCGGAAATCAAGCCACAGATGGCGCAAATTGAATGTCACCCTCGCGCCCAAAGAACCGATGCCCGACAACTTTATGCCGACAATTACGACATCCAAGTGGAATGCTGGTATCCACTGAACCACAACCGCTTAGACGTTAACAATGCAACCATCCAACAGATAGCCGAGGCACACGGAAAGACAGCTTATCAGACCATTCTCCGCTGGCATATCCAGGAAGGCCTTTGCCCCGTTCCCGGCTCTACCAACCCAGCCCACATTCTCGAAAACATCAACATTTTCGACTTTGAACTCTCCGACGAGGAGATGGAGGCCATCAGGGCCATCGACTTGGGCGATGCAGGAAGGTCGTTCAACATTCAGTATGGCAACTGGGGCTTCGGCAATTTTGTCGATTACGAATACGATCACACCTTCACACCAACTTCTGTCAACGAAAATAATGAAACAAACACTGACACCGGCGAAACCCGGATTTTCACCATCGACGGCAAGAAGGTGACGGGCAACGGTGGCCTCGAATCACTTCCGGCAGGACTATATATCATCAATGGCAAAAAGCAAGTGATTACGAAATAATGAGTCGAACATCGACAACAGCGAAATCCGAGTTTTTTGGCAACTTGCTTTTCGAGTGGCTGAAAACGAAAGGACTATAAGTCATTCCATCCGTAAAAAGTGAAAATTTCCCCGAAATCCGTGAAACACGGGCTTCGGGGATTTGTCGTATTTTTGCAACGTAATCAAAATCTCATCAAAAATGAAAAAACTGTCAATCATCGCAGCATTGGCCATGGTGAGCCTCTTCGGCACTTCGGCCTGCGCACAAAAGAAAGGAGAAAACATGAACAGCCTGAACGACA
>JAFRRE010000067.1 GCA_017428285.1 Bacteroidales bacterium
AAGCCATCAACGACGGCTTGGATGCCGGCCTGACGGTCAGCCAAATCAAGGAAGCCCTATCGCAACTCTATGCCTACACGGGTTTCCCGCGTTCTCTGAATGCCCTTGGCACTTTGCAGAAGGTGTTGGAACAACGCAAGGCCGAAGGCAAAGCCACTGAAGAAGGTATGGACGCCTCTCCCCTGCCTGCCAGCTACGATGCCTTGAAACAAGGCACCGAGGTGCAGACCCAACTCAGCGGTCGCCCTTTCAACTATGACTTTTGTCCTGCCGAGGACTACTATCTGAAAGCCCATCTCTTCGGTGACATCTTCGCCCGCGACAACCTCACCCATGCCGACCGCGAATTCATCACCGTGAGTGCTTTGAGCGGCTTGGAGAACGTGATGCCGCAGCTGCAGGCACATGTGCGTGGTGCCTTGAACATGGGTGTCACAGAGGAGCAGTTGCGCAGTATTCCTGTGGCTTTGAAAGCTACAGGATTGCAAGCCGAGGCTTTGCGTTGTGAGGCAGCCGTCGCTGCCGCTGTGGACGGCAAGAACGATGTGGTGTGTGCTCAGTCACCCTGGCCTATCGGCGAACCCAATACCGCGTACGCCCAATATTTCATTGGAAACAGCTACCTCGCCGTCCTCGACCCCGCAAGTGGACTCTGCAACGTCAGCTTCGAGCCCGGCTGTCGCAACAACTGGCATGTTCACCATGGTGCAGTGCAAATGTTAATTTGCGTGAGCGGTCGCGGTTGGTATCAGGAATGGGGCAAGGAAGCCGTTCCGTTGGTCCCTGGCACCGTCATCGCCGTTCCCGAGGGCGTGAAGCACTGGCACGGTGCTGCCAAAGACAGTTGGATGCAGCACCTCACCTACCATGCCAACGCCCAACCTGGCAACAGCAACGAGTGGCTGGAGCCTGTCACCGACGAGCAGTACGGCACGTTGAAATAATTGGACAAGGTTTCATGAAGAATCCGCAATCTGGGCGAAGGCTTGGGTTGCGGATTTTTTGTTTCTATTTCTACAGTTTTATGAAAAAATGCTTATCTCTGCCATCGATAAACGGAAAGGACTTGATTATGAGTTACTCGGAAATGGCACAATTGGAACTGATGAACGCGGCTGCCAATGTTACTACAAAGGAGGATTTGGGCGCGCTGAAATTGACTTTGTCGCTCTTCTTTGCTGAATTGGCGCAACGAGCCATCGACAAGTTGTGGGATGAAGGAAAGTTTGACCAAGAAAAGTTGGACGAACTGCGTGAGAAACACCTGCGTTCCTAACCGAAGATAACCATTTCAATCGATTCAAATCGCTTCCTTATCCAAAATTAAAGATCTTGACTTTGGATGAATTCAACACTATTGATAGGGAATCGTGATTGCTTGAACGAAATTGCAATAACAAAAAAAGCCTCTTACGAGGCTATATTTTAAATGGGTAGTGTCGATAAAGGCTTGCCCTCTCGGGATTCTGCCCGGATAGCCAATCCTCAGATAGACACAACAAAGATATGAACTTAAGACTAATAACGATGTCAAAGAATAGATTGACCCCCTTATTCCGGGGCTATTTGATTAATATTTAACCGTCCCAATTTTTACGGGACACTAATGAGTTATTTTATATCAATTATTCTTTTTATGACTATGCGATAACCTTCTTGCATTGTTTTAGTACGGCAGAAAAAATCCAAATTTTTGTCAATTTTTGTGAATTAATGACGAAAATTTGCTTATCTTTGCAGCGTGAAACAATAATACAATGTCCAATAATCTGCACATAGAAGAACTCCGAAAAGAATTTGGCCATCAAAGGGAAATCGTATTTGAGGATATCGATGACTTTTATCGTAGCTTTACTCCCGATATTCCGATTGCCACTGTGAGATGGCGTATCCATGCCTTGTTAGAAAAAAGAGTTTTGTACAGTATTGGACGAGGCGTTTATCGTTTGGGAACAAAAGAGGCGTTTTCCCCAGTCATCTATCAGAAAACAAAGAAAATTGGCCGCATGATGCGTGACAAATTTCCGTTTGTCGATTATTGTCAATGGGATTTGGCAGCAGTGAACGCCTTTGCCCAACACATGATGAACACTCAGATTTACTTTGTGGATGTTGAACGTGATGCCACCGAATCGATCTATTATGCAATTCGCGACATGTATCCACGCTCCACCGTACTTTACCGTAATCTTGACGATGATTTGTCCTATTACGATGGTTATGTCGTGGTGAGGAATCTCGTTTCTGGGGCACCTGTCCGAGAAGATGTTGATTGGGGTTTCCCAATGGCCACGCTTGAGAAGATGCTGGTTGACTGGGCGTTAGATCGCATGTTCCCGTTCCAGAACACAGAGATACTTCGCATTTATGAGAATGCAATTGCTTCTTGTGCTGTAAGCACCAGCAAGATGCTTCGATATGCCGGACGACGTGGACGCCATAAAGTTATTGAAGATTTACTTGACGAAATAGATTATTAAGCCATGATTACACCACAATCGTTTTCTTTGGAGTGGATAAATGCTGTATCTCGGCAATACAAAGCCGATCGAATTCTTGTTGAGAAGACCATCCATGCGCTGTCTCTGTTGGAGAGCCTTGCCGAATCCGCAGTTCCATTTGTCTTTAAGGGAGGCACGGCAATGATGCTGATGATACAGGCATCCCATCGATTATCGATAGATATTGATATCACCGTCGCCCCACAAAATAGCGATCTGCAAGGCGTTCTGCAAAACATAGCCAAAAACAAAGGCTTTCTCAGATATGAAGAGCAACAGCGGATTCCGCTATCAAACATCCCTAAAAAGCATTTTAAGTTTTTCTATTTCTCCACAGTAGAAAACAAAGAATCCCATATTCTTTTGGATGTGTTGTTTGAGACAACACCATACAGCAGTCTTGTGGCAATTCCCATTGCGAATCGTTTTCTTCAGATGGAAGGACCTGATTGCCAAGTGTATGTGCCAGATGTCAACAACTTGCTTGCCGACAAACTCACAGCCTTTGCTCCAAAAACCATAGGTATTCCCTACCGTAAGAACGGCACCGAATGTGGCATGGAAATTATCAAGCAGTTGTATGACATTGGACATCTATTCGACCGTGCGGATGACGTCACTTCCATAGCAGCCACCTATCGTAGAATTGCCAGACAGGAATTGACCTATCGTGCTGGTGACTTCACTTTGGATGATGTTTTCCACGACACCATTGACAATGCGCTATCTATTTGTTTCCGTCATGATTACAATGGCACCGAGTTCGGCATACTTCAAAAAGGCATTAAGGATGTAACCAGCCACATCTTTTCAGAATCATTTCATATTGAAAAAGCCATTTTATCAGCAGCAAAAATAGCCCATCTTGCTTCATTGATACAAAACCAATTTCAGGCGTTTGAAAAGTTCAATTCCAAGCATTTAACAGTTATCAAAGATTGGGTATTTTTACAATATGAATACTCAAAACTTAACAAGCTGAAGAAAACCAACCCCGAAGCATTCTTTTATTTATACAAGGCGTTAAACAATTTGTAGCATCGAGGATGTGGATGCTGCTTTGGTGTTGCACATCGTCTTTGCAGGTTGGACAGTCTAATGGGATGTTGCTGACGCTTTTGTACTCTTCCGATTTCACCGACCAAGGGGCGCACTCGTGCCGCATAAGCCAGTTGAGGTAATCATTAGCCAACTCCGAAAGGCTTGCCCGAACTACATCCGTGAGGCGCATTTTCGGTCTCCTAATCGATGTGGGAATATACACCGAAGATTACCGCAATGAGTACATCTCACTAACCGATATCGCCCGTTATCGCAATAGCGACGACCCGCGTTTCGCTATACAGAACTGGATGCGAAACCGAAACACCATCGAGTTCCTTGGT
>JAFRRE010000068.1 GCA_017428285.1 Bacteroidales bacterium
ATCAGGATGTCCTGAATCGTGTTGTTCATCATGTGGCCCATGTGAAGCACACCGGTCACATTGGGCGGTGGGATCACGATGGTATAGGGTTCGCGTTCGTCGGGAGTGGAGTGGAAGTAGTTCTTGTCCATCCAGTGTTCGTACCATTTGCCTTCAACTTCCTGAGGGCTGTATTTGCTGCTGATCTCCATGTATGGGATGTTTAATTGTTGACTGTTTAATTAACTACGTTGAATCTTCGATTTGTTTAATTGTTATTGACGCGGGACTTCGGGAAGCGGGATCGAACCAAGGTCCCTGAGCCTGTCGAAGGGCCGACTTAAAATAGTCAAGCCATTTGTGCGCAAACAATCGGCAAAAGTAGCGTTTTTTCGGCTATGCTCGGACTTTTTTCTCCATTTTTGCGACGGCATTGATTATTTTCCTATTTTTGTCCGTTAATTGGAAAACGAGAAATCTATTCAATAATTCAATAATCATTTAAAATCTCAATTATGGGTACATTAGCAAATCTTTGGCAGAACCACAGGATGATGGTGGTCTTTGTCATGATCTTAATCATTGTCATCCCTTTCTTGATCTTTTACTTGAACAAGGCCAAGAAAGAACATCCTAAAGGCCTTATTGCCGCTGCCTTGAGTAATATGGGCGAGCGCTTCGGCTATTACATCATGAACGCCGTCTTGGTGCTGTTCATTTGCTCCAAATTTGGTCTTTCCGACACAACATCGGGCTTTATCTTTGCAGTGTTCTATTTCTTGATTTATGTCCTTGCCCTTCCTGGTGGTATCATCGCCGACCGTACACAGAATTACAAGAAGACAATCATTTCTGGTATCGTCGTGATGGCTATCGGTTATGGATTGCTGTCCATCCCGGTATTCAGCCAAGGTGGCAACGCCATGTCATGGCCCTTTGTCCTTGCAATGCTTGCCTTGCTGCTCATTGCCTGTGGTAACGGTCTCTTCAAGGGTAATCTGCAGGCCGTCGTAGGTCAGCTGTACGATGATTTCGAGGCTGAAGCTGCCAAGAAAGGTCCCGAGGCTCTTGCTGCGGCCAAGGAGAAGCGCGACAGCGGTTTCCAGATTTTCTATGTGTTCATCAACATCGGTGGCGTGATTGCCCCGTTTGTGGCACCTCTCATCCGCGAATGGTGGCTGAAGACCAAAGGTTTGATCTACAATGCCGACCTTCCGCGTTTGTGCCATAAGTTCATTATGGGTACAGCTGAAGGCAATGACATGGATAACCTCACGGCACTGACTCAAGGCTTTTCGGGAGCCACGGAGAACCTCTCTGGTTTTTGCCAAAACTACCTGCAGGTCTATAACACGGGTGTGCATTTGTCCTTCATCGTTTCGGTGCTGGCCATGTTGATCTCCCTGTCAATTTTCATCGCTGTCAAGCACAAGTTGCCGAATCCGGTGAAGAAGGTCAAGGCTGATACGCAAGAGTATACCGAAGCTGAGCGTCTTGCCGACGCCAAAGAAATCAAGCAGCGTATGGCTGCTCTGTATGCTGTGCTCGGTATCGCTGTGTTCTTCTGGTTCTCGTTCCACCAGAACGCCCAGTCGCTTACTGTCTTTGCCCGCGACTTCGTGGATACCAGCGCTCTCGCACCTGAGATTTTGCAATTCATCAATCCGTTCTTCGTGATTGTGCTGACGCCTATCATCATGTGGGTCTTTGCATCCCTCATTCGCAAAGGCAAGGAAGTGTCCACTCCTAAGAAAATTGCCTTGGGTATGTTTATCGCTGCATGCGCCTATCTCTTCTTGATTATCATCGCAGTGGCTCATAACTATCCGTCTGACAATGCTTTCAAGGCTCTGCCCGAAGCTGAAAAGATTGCTATGAAGACTGGACCGTGGGTGATGATTGTGACCTATTTCTTCCTTACCGTGGCTGAGCTGTTCATCTCACCTTTGGGATTGTCATTCGTTTCCAAGATTGCTCCGCGTCATATGGTGGGTTTGTGCCAAGGTTTGTGGCTGTCAGCCACTGCTATTGGCAACCTCTTGATCTTCCTCGGTGTTAAGATGTTGGAATCTTTCCCGCACCAGTGGATGACATGGGGAGTCTTCGCCTTGATTTGCCTCCTCTCTATGTCCATCATGCTCGGCATGGTGAAATGGCTTGAAAGAGTTGCTAAATAATTGAAATACATTTATCTATGACAAGGGCTTGCGCAAGCAAGCCTTTGTCGTTTAACTGAACAACTGATAACTAATAACTGACAACTATGTTCAAGGGTCATCCTAAAGGGCTTTACGCCCTCGCATTAGCCAACACGGGCGAGCGTTTCGGCTACTACACCATGTTGGCCATCTTTGTGCTGTTCCTGCAGGCCAAGTTCGGCTATAATGAAGCACAAGCTGGTAACATCTATGGCATCTTCCTCGGATGCGTCTATTTCATGCCCCTTATCGGTGGTATGCTTGCCGACCGCTTCGGCTATGGCAAGATGGTGAAAACCGGCATTGTGGTCATGTTTCTTGGCTACCTGCTTTTGGCGGTGCCCATGGCAACCACTACGGCCAAAGTCACCATGTTCTCCGCCTTGGCACTCATCGCCATCGGCACGGGTCTGTTCAAAGGTAACCTGCAGGTGATGGTTGGCAACCTCTATGATGAGGCCAAATATAGTGCTTTCCGCGACAATGGCTTCAGCCTGTTCTATATGGCCATCAACATCGGTTCGATGTTCGCTCCTATGGCGGCCACTAAGGTGACGGATTTGTTCCTCGGCAAGGCAGGCTTCAGTTATGTGCCGCAGATTCCATCCTTGGCGCACCAATACCTCGACGGCACTATCACACCCGAAGCGCTTTCAAGCTTTGAGGCATTGGCAGTGCAACAGGGTGGAGATATCAACAATCTCGCAGGTTTTGCCAACAATTATATCGATGCCTTGTCAGGTGCCTACAACTACGGTTTCGGCGTGGCTTGCATTTCGTTGATTCTCTCCATGGCCATCTACCTGAGCTGCCGCAAGTGGTTCAAGCACGCTGATGTCAACACCAAGCAGGCCAAGGCGATGGAAAGCACTACCGTGAATGTGACAGAACTCTCGAAGGAGCAGACGCGCGAACGCATCACCGCTTTGGCGTTGGTCTTCGTGGTGGTCATCTTCTTCTGGATGTCGTTCCAACAAGCAGGCCTTTGCCTGACTTACTTCGCCCGCGACTACACGCAAAGCACGGCAAGTGGTTTCACTCGGTTTGGCTTCAATATCTGGTCACTGACAATGGTCGCCATCTCGATTTATACGATGTTTGGGGCTGCTCAGGCTACCAAGCCTTTGAATCGCGGCATCTTATGCGGCATAACGGCGTTTTTGTGGATTATGGCGTGGACGTTCTATCACGTTATGCCCGATCCGATTAACATCCTGCCGCAGCAGTTCCAGCAGTTCAACCCGTTCTTTGTGGTTGCCCTGACGCCCGTCTCGATGGCGGTCTTCGGTGCCTTGGCGAAGAAAGGTAAGGAGCCTTCCTCGCCGCGCAAGATCGGTATGGGTATGATTGTCGCCGCCCTTGGCTTCCTCATCCTGGTCATCTGTTCTTTCCCCTTGGCCAGTCCTGCCGAACTGAAGGCGCAAGGCGGTGTGAGTAGCACTCTGGTCTCACCCAACTGGTTGATTAGCACTTATTTCGTGCTGACTTTTGCCGAGTTGCTGTTGAGCCCCATCGGTATCTCCTTCGTCACAAAGGTGGCACCACCCAAGTACAAGGGTATGATGATGGGCCTATGGTTCTGCGTGACCGCCATCGGCAACTACCTCACCAGCGTCATCGCGCGCATTTGGGGCACGGGTATGCCGCTCTGGATGGTCTGGGGTGTGCTTGTCGTGCTCTGTCTGCTCTCTGCCGTGTTCATCTTCTCGATTATGAAGCGGCTGGAGCGGGCAACTTCTGGCTGCTGATTTGATTTCGGAAACAAATCTGTCACAAATCTGAATAAAATCTTGTAGGGACGCAAAATGTTGCGTCTCTACGTTTTTTTCCTAATTTTGCGGCAAAATAATAGGCTATGTCAAGAAACGAGCAAGAGCTGAAGGGTGTCACGCTGTTGGGTAACCAAAATACCCAATATAATTATGACTATACCCCCGAGGTGTTGGAAACATTTGAAAACAAACATCCTGAGAACGAATATCTTGTGACTTTGGATTGTCCCGAGTTTACCTCGCTGTGCCCTAAAACGGGCCAGCCCGACTTCGGACACCTTATTATTAATTATATCCCCCGCACGCTGATGGTGGAGAGCAAGAGCTTGAAACTCTACCTCTTCAGCTTCCGCAACCATGGTGACTTCCACGAGGACTGCGTGAACATCATCATGAAGGACTTGGTCAAGCTGATGGACCCCAAGTATCTGGAGGTCATAGGCTTGTTCAATCCGCGTGGCGGCATCTCCATCAAACCCTTTGCCAACTACGGTGATGCTGAGCATCAGGACATGGTCAAGCAACGGCTTCTTGGTCATTGCGAGCGGAGCGTGGCAATCTAGACAAAAAGCTTTTACTCTGGATCGCTTC
>JAFRRE010000069.1 GCA_017428285.1 Bacteroidales bacterium
GAAGGAACGTGAACGCATCGACAAGCTCAACCAGGCCGACAGCGTGATCTTCCAGACCGAGAAGCAGCTGAAGGAATACGGCGACAAGCTGCCTGCTGACAAGAAGTCAGAGATCGAAAGCGCCCTCGCCAAGTTGAAGAGCGCCCACGAGGCCAAGGACATCGCCGGCATCGACAACGCCATGAACGAGATGAACGCCATCTGGCAGAAGGCCTCCGAAGAGATGTACCGCAACGCCGGTGGCGCCCAAGGCGGCCCACAAGGTGGCTTCGACCCGAACAATATGGGCGGCGGCTTCCAAGGCGGCAACCCCGGCCAGAACAACGGCAACAAGGGTGGCAACGATGATAATGTCACCGACGCCGACTTTGAGGAGGTGAAGTAAAGATAACCCAAAGTTTTGGGGAATACAAACCCGTGCAACCCAATAAGTTACACGGGTTTATCATTTCAAAGCCATAGTTTGGTTTAATGGGAGGATATTAAACAAATGGACAGAGTAATTCAAAACAATCATCCAATCAACATGGAGACAAGGTCTCTAATATCTACTCGATACAAAACCATTACGAGAGCAGTAAATGGGGATTTTTGGAATTCTAATTCGGAAACTACTCATAGCCGATATGTTGGTTCTTACGGACGAGGAACGGCCATTAATGTTAGTGATTTGGACATCCTAATCGAGTTACCCAGCAACGAGTACGATCATTTTAATTCTCTATCAGGCAATGGACCATCTCGGCTTCTCCAAGCCGTTAAGAAAGCCATTCAGGACACATATCCAAGAACAGATGTTCGTGGAGATGGACAGGTTGTCGTCGTATCTTTTTCTGACGGAATGAAATTTGAAGTGCTTCCAGCTTTCCATAATCTTAACTTTTGGGGCCTCTGGGATGGGACATATATCTATCCCGACTCTAATATGGGAGGCAACTGGCTTTCCACCAACCCAAAGAACGAACAAGATGCTATGGCATTCAAAAACAGTTATGAAAAAAGCAATGGACTCTTGTTCGATACATGTAAACACATAAGAGCCTTAAGATCAAATTATTATTCGAGTTATCATTTATCTGGTATTCTTATTGATGCTTTCGTGTTTTCAGCTATTCGAGACTGGCATTGGTTACGATGTGGAGAGGAAGGCGGAAGCACACCTGGATTATATGAGCAGTCGTTGTTAGAATATTATTATAATAGTTTCAGTTCCTTTATTTATGCTCCTGGAAGCGGAATGAAAGTGGACGCCTCTAATGATTGGGATGTTTTGGGAAAAGTTCTTAAGAAAATGGCAATATGACTGAGATTAGCAACAAAAAACTATATCAACAAATTGTTGACGCTGCAGCAAATATTCAATACACCTATACTGCACACTGGACTAAGGTCAACAGTCTACAAGCAACACAAACATGTATCAAAATAACTCAAATTGTTTTGACGGCTCTCTCGACAGGGGGGTTCCTTGCCTCTCTAATATCTGATATTCCTTGGCTCAGTTGGATTGGAGGTATGACATCTGCTATTGCACTTGCGCTTAATTTATATTCATTAAACTTCAATCTTCCAGCAGACATCAAAGCCCATACCGATGCTGCAAATGAATTATGGGATGTAAAAGAGTCATATAAATCGCTTATCACCGACTTCAACAACTTGTCAATCGAAGAAATACGTTCGAAAAGAGATTCTTTGACACATTGTGTTAGTCAGATCAACAAAAAGTATCCTGGGACTGACAACAAGGCCTTTGCTAAAGCTAAAAAGAAACTACCTAATTATATGTTCGAAAATGGGGAATCCGCAAAGTTGCTTAATATTTGTGAAAACGAGGATGAAGCTTGATACATATTTGTGAAAAAACTTTATTTTTGCGCCATAATACACTATTTGAATAAAACTAAATCTTAATACAATGAAAGCGAAACCATTTATCAAATGGGTAGGCGGGAAAGGCCAACTCATTGAACAACTCGAAGCAATGCTTCCTGCTGACTTTGATAATTGGGAGAACGTCACTGACAAGATAAACGTATGACACAAGCACAGGCAGTTATAGAAACAATTGAAGCATTAGGTGGTATTGCTACACTTAACCAAATCAATCAGAACATATTCAAAATCAAGGATTGTGTTTGGAGGACAAAAACACCATTTGCGAGCATTCGACGTATAGTCCAATTAACTGATGGCATTTATAAAATCAAACCTGGATTGTACGCATTGGAAACCCATCGCAAACGGCTTGAAATGGAAGGTATTATCGTTCAAACAGAAAAGAATAAGGATAGTGATGAAGTAAAATCTTTCAACCACGCTTATTACCAAGGCTTGTTGCTCGAAATCGGGAAAATGCGTCATCTTTTGACCTTTGTTCCTGACCAAGATAAAAACAAAAAGTTCTTGCAAACTCCATTGGGCGACTTGCGCACTTTGGATGCGATTCCACAATATACATATCCTGGCATTGTTAAGCGTAGTTCCACTATTGACGTTATTTGGTTCAATGGCAATCAGTTGCCTCATTCTTTCTTTGAGATTGAACACTCAACCGATATTCAAAATTCCTTGCTGAAATATAAGGATCTTCAAGATTTTTATGTTCGTATGGTCATTGTTGCAGATGAAAAAAGACATCAAGAGTATTTAAATAAGTTGTCATATGCTGCCTTTGATACGCTTCGCGATAATAATCGAGTGGCGTTTCTGAGTTACGAATCGCTTGATAAACAGTATGAAAAAGAGTTAATGATGCAACAATTAGATTTTATTATATAGACTATTCGATTAAATTAAATCATTTAAATGAAAGCATTAGAAATATAAGAAGTAATACAAACATATAATAATCAAGCGTTTGCTATTTGTTCTATTCGCATTGAAACCTAGGAAATTTCAAGAATAGTAAAAAGAACAAATCGTTATGCGACCCTACTGCGGGTGTGATTTGTCTTTTACTTGGTTTTCCTAGGACCACAATGCGAGCAAATCATTGCCCGCAGTTTTTGTGTGTCCTATGGAAGACAAAATAGTAACTGGTAGCAAACATAAAAACAAACGCTACAATGAGTTACAATGAATTAGGGTCTATTAAGGCTTTCTATCAAAGCCGAGGAATTGACCACCTCGAATCATTCACTATTTATCATGGTGATTGCAGAATACTACTACATGGAATCCCTGACAACTCCATAGACGCCATCTTTGCCGATCCGCCGTACTTTCTCAGTAACGGAGGCATCAGCGTTCATAGCGGCAAGCAGGTTTGCGTTGATAAAGGCGATTGGGATAAAGGCGGCACTCCCGAGTATATCTACGAGTTTAACCGCCAATGGCTTGCCTTGTGTCGTACCAAGTTGCGCGACAACGGCACGATTTGGATTAGCGGAACACATCACAACATTCATGTCGTCATGCGCTGTCTTCAAGAGTTGGGCTATAAGGTGCTGAACACCATTACTTGGCAAAAGACCGACCCGCCGCCCAATCTCTCATGCCGTTATTTCAATTTCTCCACCGAGCTGATTATTTGGGCCCGCAAGTTTGAGAAGAAGCCGCATAAGTTCAATTATGAGACGATGAAACTGCTCAATGGCGGGCAGCAAATGACGGATGTATGGCGCATTCCAGCAGTCAGCTTATGGGAGAAACAGCAAGGCAAACACCCGACGCAAAAGCCCTTGCGTTTACTCTATCGCATCATCCTTGCCTCTACCAACGAAGGCGACACACTTTTGGATCCATTTAGCGGTTCAGGCACAACCGGCATTGCGGCCAATTTGCTTGGACGTAAATACATTGGCATTGAGCAGGACGAGCAGTTTTGCGAGTTGTCCTTGCGTCGCCGTCAAGCCATAGAGGACGAGAATACGCGCAAAAAACTGTTTGACAAGATGCGCACTACACCCGAGGAAACGACCGTGCTTATCAATCACATGCGCGATGTAGATCGTAAGAAAGCTATGCTGTTGGGAATAACCTATGTGCGCATTGGTAATGCCAAAGGCTCGTTATTGGTCAAAGAAGGATTTGAGCGTTTGGGCTATGTGTGCCTACATACCAGGGGCGATGACCCAAAATTGTTCAAATTAACCAAAAAAGGTTTTCAGATATGGACAGCGGAGACTTTGCGCGAGAAAGGCTTCTCTGCAGAGAACGCACCTTATTACGCCGTGATGCGTTTCGACCATTCTCACCAAGTTTTGTATGATCAACCCATCGAACTTCATAAACGGCAATACACCGAAGTTGCACACATCCAACCTCTTAGTGATTTCATTGGAATAAAGTAATCTAACAATAAGTAATATATTAGGGATTGTCGTTTAATTCTTTCTGTTTGACTTAAAAGGTTGTTTGTTTTTGTGGTGTCGCCACAAGTGGCTGGGTTTGCTCCGTTTTTTGCTGCCAAAACTGTTCAAAACCGCCTGATTTTGTTGATAACCGTCTTTTTTTCGCATGGGCATTCGGGAGTTCCCGTGACAGGACTCCATTTCGGAACCTTTTTGGCGGCCCAGCTAGGCCGCTTCCGCTTCCCGTCCTTCTGAGAGCCGTTCCGCCAGGCGTACCGCGTTAGCGGTGTGGATGTCGAAGAAGATGTACAGGATCTCCGTCTCTTTCTTCCTCGCCTTGATCCGCCTCATCGCGTAATGCTCATTCTGGGTCCCGAACGACCCTTCCATCGCCGTGGCCCTAACCCTCGCAAGCTCCTGGCGCACATAGTCCTGGTTCTTCTTCCCTTGGGAAGGCCGACCCCTCTTGACAAACGAGGTCTGGATGCCGTTCTCCTTGACGGTCAACAGCTCTTGGCCCTCACGCTCGCGCCCCATCCTGCGGATTTCCTTCAGTATCTTCCCGAGCAGGTTCAGCAGCCGGCGCGTCATCTTCCTTGTCTGGGCGTTGCTGTGCTTGCGCTGCTTGCGGTACGACAGGTTGGCCTTCTCCACGTCGAGGAACTTCGTCCTCGGGCGATGAAGTCCCGCGCGTCCGCTCATCTCGCACATGATCCTGTACGACTTCTCCACGCACTCCCAAAGGAGCTTCTGGTCCGTCGGGAAGCGCATCTCGCTCTCGTAGCACGTCGCGTCCGTGTACATCGTGTCCAGGTCCTTCATGTACGGCTTCCATGCCTCGGCCAGCACGTCCTGAAGCTTCTGCACCCTCATCTTGACGGCCAGCTCTTCGGCGATGTCGTCTATCAGCTTGTAGTTCTTCAGTGGACGCTCGGGGGCGATGCGGATGCCGCAGAAGATCTGGTAGTGGATGTTCCCGTTCAGCTGCTCCATCAACTTCGGCGCGCTCAGCTGGGTGTACATCTTCAGGAACACCAGCGCCACCTTCCCCTCGGGGCTGAAGTATGGCTTGGCGCCACGCCTCGGGACCTGACGCTTGTTTACCAAGCCGAAGGTGTCGGCCATCTCGCGCAATGGCAGC
>JAFRRE010000070.1 GCA_017428285.1 Bacteroidales bacterium
ATGATGCTGATCCTGCAGCAGTGCACGGCTGTCGACTTCAGCGGAATGAGCAATAACTTCAGTTTAATCCTTACCAAAAAAAGAATCAAGATGATTACAAGAAACGAAAAGGCCAAGGGCCTCTGGTGGAGGCTCTTGGCAACATTGCCGGTGCTGGCTTTCTTGATGATTGCCAACACGAAAGTGACGGCTCAGGAACAAAAAGCCGTCGAACATACCTTCAAAGTGTCAATTAGTCCATTTGAAGTCTTTGATGATGATGGTGCTCCTATGCAGTTAATAAAAGACACTATCTTTTATGACGATGATGGTACCTATGTCAAGTTCGAGACTTCAGATGGTTTCCAACCAGAGACGGGAGAACCATGCAAAAAACTGACTGTCACCTCTTACAATGCTGATGGAACGCCTCGCAACAATTTCTTCATTACTGAAACGGAAAGAAGAGGCGATACTTCAACATACAGCATTGAACCGTTTACATTCACCCTCTCCGAACATCTTTTTGATCAACTGCTTGACATAGCCACTTCCAAAGAAGACACCGTCTATCAAATCGTTGAGGAGATGCCTAAATTCCCTGGCGGCGAGGAAGCCATGTTCAAGTTCATCAGCGAAAATGTCAAGTATCCGCAGGAGGCAAAAGACAAAAACATCTCTGGCCGTGTATTCGTCAACTTTGTGGTTGAAAAAGACGGCAGCGTTGATGAAGTGAATGTGCTGCGCAGTATTGGTGGCGGTTGCGATGAAGAGGCTGTCCGCGTCGTGAAATCCATGCCGAAATGGACGCCTGGCAAGCAAAAAGGAAAACCCGTTAGGGTAAGTTACATCATACCTTTCGTGTTTAAATTAGATGGTGTAGAGAGTAAGAGCAACGGCCTTGCTGGAACCATTTGGGAAGGCACAGGCAAAGGCACCAAGGATGGAGTGACCTACACTTGGCATACCGTCATGCAGTTCACAAGCGAAAACGAAGGGTTTTTTATCGAAAAGCTCACTTCTCAGAAAAAGAACGAACAACCTGAAGTAGTGTTTGAAGACGTTGCGATGGATTTCGAGTATGCCTTCGACGGCAAGAAAACAGGAGCCATTACCCCTAAAAACGGTGACGGAACTTACATGGACGAACTTCCTCCCGAGGGATTCGTATTGAGCGATGACGGAAAGACCATAGTCTTCCACTTCTATACTGCCAAAGAGGACACAGGTATTGAATATGTGACCTACACAAGAAAATAATTTGATTGGTTTTGTAGGGCTGTCGTACCACGGCAGCCGCATGATGGGAAAACCCAATGCGGCTGCCACGGTGTGACAGCCCTACAAACCTATTAATAATTCAGCCCAAAAGCCCAAAGCGGTACCACATTGCCGTAGCCGTATTCAATATCATCCTTCACCACATAGCCTTTCTTGGCCTCTGCAATTTGTCTTTTGCCTTTGCTTTTTCCACCCACTTCGAAGGTCATACCTTTAATGTCGAAATCCGACAGGGAAGAAGAAGTAACTTTTTGGTTGACACGCATTTGATTGTAGAAGAAAGTTTCTCTAATCGTGCCAGCGTCTTCCTCGCCATCGCCTAAACTGTTCATTAGGTTAGTGTTGTCGAGATAGATTTTTTCCACTTTGCCAAGTTCGCCTAAACCGCCGGTACCGTCTCTCAGTTGCGCGATAAGTCCCGCTTTTTCCATATAGACCAAATAATCCTCAATGTTGTTGCGACTGGCCTGAATCTGTCCTGCAAGGCTGGCCATATTCGGCTTGCAGGGTACCAAAGCGGCTAAAATCACCATCAATTTTTTCAGTTTCTTTGCTGTTCCGATGTTCATGTTGGCAAACTGCGGAATGTCTATCTCAATGGTGCGGGTGATGACTTGGTTGAGTTCGGTCTCGAAGTCAAGGTCCTGGCCAAAAGGATAATAGCCTTCTTTCAAGTATTCCTTAAAATACACCAATGGATGCTTCACATTCGGGATCCGTGCTTCGTGATTCAGGATTTGCTTCAAACTGAAAATGGGACAATTGATTTGGTAGCGAATGGCCAAAAACTCCCTAAATGATAGCCCTTGCATCAAGTATTTCGGGGCACGACGGCTCAAATCGGCCTCGCCCTTTTCAATGTCGAGGATGGAGGACCCCGTGAAATAGACATGAAGGTCGGGGAAAGCATCGTACATCAATTTCAGCTCCTGCGACCAGTTGTCATATTTGTGAACTTCATCGATAAAGAAAAACTTTCCACCATTTTTGTTGAAGGTTTCAGCCGTTTCAAAAAGACTATGCGATGAAAAATAAAGGTGGTCAGCGGTGACATAGAGCGTGTCGCGCAGCGAATGGTGCCGTTTGATGTGTTGTAGGAAAAGTGTCGTCTTGCCCACGCCTCGCGGCCCGACCAGCCCTAACATCCTGTTATCCCAATGAATGGCTTCGTACTTGTAGCGAACAAACTGACTCGTGGTTAAGTCAAGTTGATTCTCCATGAATTCATACAATTTTTCCATCGTTTTCAGTGTTTTGACGATGCAAAAATAGTAAAAATGCACTATTTGAGTGCAAATATTTCAAAAAAATGCACTGTTTGAGTGCAAAATATCGCAAAAAATGCACTATTTGAGTGCAAAACTAATCCAAAACCAATTGCTCCCACTTGATCTTAGGCACAAACTGCACGCCATCTTCGTCACGATAATACGCCAGTTTCTCCCCTGCATCCACGGGTTGCAATTTGATGGTTTCCTTGCCCCTTCCGATAGCTAAGATGAGCAACGGATCATAAGGCAAATTGAAAGCTTCAGTGATTTTCGCCTTGTTGAAGGCACCAATCATGATGCCGTTCAAGCCCATCTCAGTGGCTTTCAGCAACATGCTTTGTGCCGCAATGCCAAGGTCGATGTCCACAAACTTGGTTTCGGGCACGGTGCTGCAAATGATGATGAACGCCTCGGGTTCTGTCCCCTCGAAAGGCAGGTGCAACTCGGGCAGCAAGCCGCCGAGTTTCATGTTTTGCAGGATGAAGTCGGCACCTGTTTCCTTGGTCACCAACTTGAAACGAAGCACCTGCTGGTTTTTCGCCGAGGCGATTTTGGTATTCACCGCCACGATGCGCTCCAGCATGTCGCGTTTCACCACAAAGTTTTGGTCATAACCACGATAACTGCGGTTTTTCTCCATCAGAGTTTCCAATGAAGTGTGTTTCACCACGGTCTTCTTGGCGCCTTTGCCAAAGACCTCTTCATAGCGTTTTTCTAAATATCCGTCGGCCATATCTGTTTGTTTTTACGCTGCGAAGATACGGTTTTTCCCTATCTTTGCATTCAGTGCAGACGTGAGCTGATCAAAATTTCTTACAAGTTGATAAAAAAGCCATACGGCAAGTGATAGAAACTTTGTTTCGAAAAAAGTCGTATTATTGCAGTTTAATTTCAAATTTACCTTGTCATGAAACGGATTTTCCTATGGATGCTTGCCATCATCCTTTTATGCTGCAGCCTTCAAACCAAGGCGCAGAATGATAGTGTTACGCTTTATTTCAGTACCGACGAGATGCCTAACCTCATCAAGTGCCTGCCACCCCCACCCGACACCATTGGGACGGACTTTGTCAACGATGTGATGCGTTACATGTGGGGCAAGACACAACGTGGCGACCAAACTCGGGCTGCTATAGCCAGTGGCGATGCGCCATGGAACTATGACTCGCTCTTTGCCCGGTTCTCTGTGCCTTTTGACCTCGAAATCTCTAAGGAAGGCACACCCGAAATCTACAGATTCTTGGTGAACAGCCTCTCCACCATCGACCAGACACGTGTCGAGCCGAAAGCTTTTTATCACCGCAAGCGTCCGTTTGAGCGATTCCATGAGCCTATGCTGACAAGGTATGAAGAGGAAGAGCTATCAGGCGAAGGCTCTTATCCTTCGGGACATAGCCAACGAGGCTATGCTTTGGCCTTGTTGCTTTCCGAAGTCAACCCCGCCAACGCCGACACTATCATGGCACGCGGCTATATGTATGGCGAGAGCCGTGTCATAGTGGGTGCCCACTGGCAAAGCGATGTCGATGCCAGCCGTCTCGCAGCAGCCATTGGGCTTGCCCGTTTGCACACCAGCCCTGTTTTCCTTGCCCAACTCAACAAGGCGCAAGAGGAGTTCAAACAGCTGAAAGGAACGTTGTCGCCCACAGAGGATGCCAGCCAATTTGTGAATCTGGCCGATGCCGTTCCCGATGCCATCTTGGAGATCCGTTACTACAGCACCTATAACTTCGTTGGCACACGCGTGGATGGTTATCTAGAACCTATCGCACTGCTTACCCGTCAGGCCGCCGACAGCCTTCGCGCCGTGAGCGATGACTTGAAGCAAATGGGATACCGCTTGAAAATCTTTGATGCCTACCGCCCGCAATGCGCTGTCAACCACTTTGTACGTTGGGGTGCCGATGTCAACGACACGCTCATGAAGCAATATTTCTATCCTGAAGTGCCTCGCGACAAGCTCTTTGAGTTGGGCTATATCGCCAAGAAAAGCGGTCACACACGCGGATCCACTGTCGACCTCACTCTGTTCGACATGACAACAGAAAAAGAAGTGGACATGGGCGGCACTTTCGACTGGTTTGGCCGCGAAAGCCATACTGATTTCGGTGGCAACCCCAACACAGGGAAGTATAAAGCCAACGACCGTATCACCGCCGAGCAGTTCCATAACCGTATGATCCTGCGTGAGGCCATGCTACGCCATGGCTTTAAGCCCATCGATGAGGAATGGTGGCATTTCACGCTGAAGAACGAGCCTTTTCCAAAAACCTATTTCACTTTCCCTGTAAAGAAACTCTAAATACACCATTAAACACACTATAATCAACAACTTACTGTAGGGTTTGTACGTACTTCGCGCGAACGGAGAGACTCGGTAGTTAGTGAAACAATAATTGGTAGAATTACAAGTCTACAACTATAAACAGCTATGAATAAATTTTTCACCTTTGCGGCTTTTGCCCTATTGCTGGCCACCAGCTGCAACCATCAAGAACAAGAACAACAGACACAGACTATGAACAAGGAAAACAACGAATTGACCGCTTTTGACGTGCAGGAAGCGTTCGAGAAGAATGGCTTCACGTGGTTCACCGAAAACCTCATCCTTTGCAGCGGCGACAGCACGCAAAGCAACGCGATGACTATCGGTTGGGGCGGCATCGGAAACTATCTGGGCCACGAACGCCCAGCGGTGACCGTTTACGTGGCGCCAGGTCGATATACGTGGGAGTTCATGGAGAAGTACCCACGATTCACCATCATGCAGTTCGATGACCCTGCCATTTGGCAATATATGGGTAGCAACAGTGGTCGTGATGGCGATAAAGCTGCTGCCCTCGGCCTGCACGTGGCCTACACTGAACACGGTACGCCGTATTACGAGGAGGCCAACCTGGTCATCGAATGCGAAACCATGTCGGTTTGGCACCAAACAGAGCAGGACTTCCGCAACGACACGCCCAAAAAATGGTACGATAGCTTTGATGCTGGCATTCATACCGTATATGTCGGAGAAGTCTTAGGCGCTTGGAAAAGAGGTTGACTTTGGCACCAACTTCCAAAGGATGATTTATTGGGTTGGATAAGGTCTTCCGAGCCCAGCAAGGCTTCATGCAATGGATTGAAAACCTAAATCGCGGCATTGGAACTGAGCTTTTTTTTGTATTTTTGCGCCATGAAAAAGCGATTGTTGCAAATGGGCTCCCTCTTGATGGCCTTTGCCGTGCTGTTTGTCTCATTCGGATGGGACGTGTGCTTCCATTATTGCACGTCGAGCCACACGATGACGAGTCACATCGGAATGGGTTCGCCAATGCACGCGCAATGCTTCGGTCACGCCCAATGCAGCGAGGAAAGCCACGAGCATCATCCCATGGCGACGCATTTCGATGCCAAGGGCTGCTGCGACGATTACGACAGCAAGATACAATTCACCGACAACTTTGTTTTTTCGCCTGAGAAACAGCTTATTATCAGTCTACAATCTTTTGTCCTGCCGCATCTTGATTTGAATGAAATCCTCGTTCAAGTGCGACAAATCTTCGACAATCATTCCCTGAGAAAGACATGCAAGTTTCTTTCCGGACAGGAACGGATTGTTTTCTTTTCTTCGTTGAAGATTAATCCTTTGGTTTTCTAAAGTTTCACATGAGACACTAGACTGGGTGTATCAACCCCGAGCCTTAACCCTCATTGCGGAGGAACATCCGCAATCTCCTAGGCGAGAGGGTGTCCCTAATGCAAATGAGATTGCAGGTCAAGCCCGCAATGATGACAAAGGCAGTAAAGTAGTGAATCCCAGTCATGTGTCTCTAACCTAAAAGGCTAAGTTTAACAATTTTACAATCAACACTATTACAAAATGAAAACCAACAAAATAATCCTAATCACCCTAATATTATTCGCCTTCGCCACAAGCGCCTTTGCCCAAGGCTTTATCGAAGGCACCGTATATGAAGAAGCCGAAAACGGCCAACGCACTCCACTGCCAGGCGTGAATGTGTACTGGAAAATCGTCAACGAGGGCGTGGTGACCGATGCCGACGGGCATTACAAAATCCCCGTCCACGGACAAATCGGCTGCCTCGTGTTCAGCTGCATCAGCTACGAGAACGACACGATTCACCACATGTTTGAGCCGATGCACTACGACCACGTTTTCCAGTCCGCCAACATGCTCAACGAAGTGCAAATCGAGGCGCGACAAAAAGGCACCTTTATTTCGGCCTTGAACCCCGTGTCGGTGCAGACCATCACCTCCGAAGGCTTGCGTCGTGCGGCTTGTTGCAGCCTAGCCGAGAGCTTCGAGAACAGCGCTTCGGTCGACGTCAGCTATAGCGATGCCGTCACAGGCGCGAAACAAATTGAATTGCTTGGCCTCAGCGGCCTTTATACCCAGATGCTGGCCGAAAACATGCCTAATTTCCGTGGCTTGGCCTCGGCTTTCGGCCTCAACTATGTGCCCGGTAACTGGATGAATGCCATCCAAGTTTCGAAAGGAACTTCCTCTGTCAGAAATGGTTATGAATCTATCAGCGGACAAATCAACGTGGACTACAAGAAACCTGAAGTGGGAGAGAGCGAGAAGCTGTTTCTTAACCTTTACGGCAACACAATGGGCATGGCCGAACTCAACTTCAACACCCGCTGGAACATGGGCCAACGCGGCAGCATGATGGTTTTGGGCCATGTCAACCACAACTTCATGACGATGGACAGCAACGGCGACCATTTCGTCGACGACCCGATGGTGACGCAATACAACATTTTTGCCCGTTACAACTACGCCAACGACTGGTTTGAAGGCATGTGGGGCGTGAAAGCCCTGAAAGAGGACCGCTACGGTGGACAAATCGGGTTTGTTCCTGGTGCGCATTTGCACGAAGGCTCGGCTGGCGACAGCTTGGGCTTTGTCATCAACACGCAACGCTATGAGGCTTTTTCCAAGACCGGTTTCCTCTTCGATCGCGACGACACCAGCCTCGGCATCCAGCAGCAGTTCACCTACCACAAGATGCACTCGGCCTATTTCAACACCAACCTCTATCATGCCGAGCAGTATTCCTATTACGCAAATCTATTATTTAACTCATACATTGTCAACGAGATGCACAAGTATTCGGTGGGCGCCAGCTATTCCTACGACAAATACAAGGAACACCTGCGTCGCACCGAGCGCGGGCATTCTGACCAGATTTTGGCCGATAGCCTCTACGGGCGCGTAGAACATGTGCCAGGCGTTTTTGCCGAATATACCTTCGACGACAGCGACCACTGGAGTTTCATCCTTGGGATGCGTGCCGACTACAACACTTACTACCAAAAGTTGCTCTACACGCCGCGCCTGCATGTACGCTTCAACACGCACGACGACCTGACCATCAGGGCCTCGGCAGGCAGGGGCTACCGCTCGCCCAACGTGTTGGCCGAAAACTCGACCATGTTGGCCTCGGCACGCGAACTGGTCTTTGTGGAAACGCCCAAGATGGAAGAGGCTTGGAACTACGGCATCAATCTGACCAAGACCTTCAGCCTCGGCTGGCGCGAACTTACTTTGGCTGCTGACTTCTACCGCGCCGACTTCGTCAACCAAATCGTCCTCGACCGCGATGCCGATGCGCACCAAATCCGCATCTATAACCTCGACGGAAAGTCCTATTCCAATAGTGCCCAAATCGAGGCCAATTGTGAGATTTTCAAGGATTTCGACCTGAATTTGGCCTTCCGCTACAACGATGTAAAGATGACCATCAACGACACCTTGCGTGAGAAGCCTTTCGTCAACCGTTACAAGGGTTTGGTCTCGATGTCGTATGCACCTGGCACTTGGCAGTTCGACTTCACGACCCAGTTCAACGGAGATTGCCGCGTGCCCGACCTCAGTGGCAACGCAACCGCTATGGCTAACCACCAGAACATCGGTCGCTCGCCGTTCTATGTCATTATGAATGCACAGGTTACAAAAAAGTTTGGTGAGCATTGGGAAGTCTATGTAGGCGGCGAGAACTTGACCAACTACAAGCAGGACTATCCCATCATCTCGGCTGAGAACCCGACCAGCGAAGACTTCGATGCCTCAATGGTTTGGGGTCCGCTGAGCGGCATCCGGGCCTATTTGGGCGTGAGGTTCCAAATCAAGTGATTGTTTCACGTGGAAAAACTATATTTCACGCAGAATTCGCAGAACGCGCAGAAAACTATCCAACAATAATTTTTCATTGCTTTGCGCTTCATAAGATTCTGCGGATTCTGCGTGAGAAAAAATATGTACTTTTGCAGTCCAAAACATTCATGAAATGAAAAAATTCCTTTTCCTATTCGCTGTGGCCCTGACAATGGTGGCCTGCGGTCAGAAAGACGACAAACAACAAGAGCAACCCAAAGATAAAGAAGTCTATATTCCTCAAGGTGTGCCCGTTGCCCCAATACAAGAAATCATAGTGCCGGAAAAGGGTGGGGTAGACCCAACCGCTTTAGGCGACCCCAATGCACCTGTCTTGAAACTGGAAGAAGGCAAGCCTCTCGATTTCAGCCAACTGCAAGGCGGGGGTATGTCGATAGGTGACCAAGTGGCCGCGCAGATAGATTCCATCCGTTACAAGGCCGAGCACGGCGATGCCAAGTACCAATATGCCTACGGCGTATGCTACGAAAAGGGTTGGGGCGTGGAGCAGGATACGAAAGAGGCTTTGGCATGGTACAGAAAAGCGGCTGCACAGGAGAATGGCCCCGCTTATAACTCCATCGGCAATTATTACAGAGAGGGGACTGGTGTGAAAGCTGACGCAAACAAGGCCTTTGAGTACTACCAAAAAGGAGCTGAAGTGAAGGATGCTCAGGCTATGCTGAATTTGGGTAACTGTTACTATTTCGGCATGGGAACGGAGAAGGATGTGAATACAGCCGTCAAATGGTGGAAAGAGGCCGCTGAAGCTGGCAATGTCTACGCCATGGCGCAAATGGGCGACTGTTATTATCACGGCCTCGGTGTGGAAAAAGACTTGGCCAAAGCCATCGAGTACTACACCCCTGCTGCCGACAAGAACATCACGAGCGCTTTATATCAACTTGGCATCTTGTATTATACAGGCAATGGTGTTGAGCAAGACCAGACCTACGCCGAGTTGCTCATGCGCAAAGCCAGCGACGGCGGCATGAAAGAAGCGCAGGATTTTTTGGATAGAATCAAGAAATAATGGTCAAATTTCATTTGTTAAACATAAAATCTAAACAGCCATGAAGAAAATAGCATTACTTTTCGTTGGACTTGCAGCTTTGCTCTATGGCACTAAAGCATTTCCTCAGCAGCCCGATTTCCTTTTCGAACAACAATATCCTTTCGAGTGGTCGTACGCGGGCACGCATTCCCTTGAAATATGCAATGAGAAGGGTGGTACGGAGTGCTATTTTGTAACTGCTTGCGACCTTAACACGATTGGATATACGACTGGAGGTAAGAATCTAATGATAAGGGATGATATTCAACCAGCCAAAGTACTGAAATTATCGCCCGAAGGCGAGTTGCTTGGCGAAATGGCAATGAGCGAAGAAGGCAGGTACTCATCCATCATCAGGCTCTATCACGACCCGTCCAATCCCAAGTTTTGTCTTG
>JAFRRE010000071.1 GCA_017428285.1 Bacteroidales bacterium
CGTATTTCTTCACGTCGACGGGACGGCTCATGATGTCGGAGCTCATGTCAGCGACGAGCATGATGGGGCAGTCCATGTCGTACTTGATCTCAGTGCCGTAGATGGTGTTGTTGGTTGTGATGTGGAAGTAGTCGGCATCCATCGGGATTTCGTAGCCCTTCGGGATGTAGGTGTAGGTCTTGTCTTCGGAAGAGGCGACGATGTCGACCTTACCGAACAGCTTGGCTTCCTTGGCGGCCTTCTTGGCCCAGACGCCGGTCTGGAGGTAGGCGGCCTTGGTCTTCATAAGGTTGGCGGGCACAGTGAAGAACTGTGTGCTGGCACCACCACCGAGGAAGAGAACTTCGTACTCCTCAGGGATGTTGAGGAGGTCGCGCCACAGTTGACGGGTCTCAGCCATGATGCGCTCCCAACCGGGGGTGCGGTGAGAAATCTCGGCGATACCGATACCGGTGTTGTCGAAATCATAGAGCGCCTTGACGGTGCTTTCGATAGCCTGCTTGGGCAATACGCAGGGACCTGCGTTGAAATTAAAAGCCTGTTTCATTTCAATTTATTGATTTAAAAGTTTGATTTATAATTTGTTGATTGAGTTTTACGCTCGTATTTTGCTGCAAAGATAGCAAATAAAACCTTGCGGCAAGCCTTTTTTGAAATATTTAGGTTTTTCTATGCAATAACGCATGTTTTTCCCCGAAAAACGCTACCTTTGCTGCATGAAATCATCAAAAACTAAGTATTATGCAAAAAATCATGAAGGCCATAGCAGCCATAATGCTAACGGTGGCGTTGATTGGTGCCGCAGGATGTGCGAAACCCGATGACCAGAATAATGTTGATGGCACCTACAAAGGCCACGATTACATCGACCTCGGATTGCCGAGCGGCACGATGTGGGCGACTTGCAACGTGGGCGCTGAAAGCCCCGATCAATACGGCGATTATTTTGCCTGGGGTGAGACCACGCCGAAAGCCACCTATAATTGGAGCACCTATAAATATTGCAAAGGCGACTACAATCAACTTACCAAGTATTGCAGTCAATTTGATTTTGGCTTCAACGGATTCACTGATGATGTGGTCACTCTTCAACCGAATGACGATGCCGCCACAGCCAACTGGGGTGAAGGTTGGAGCACTCCGACTTACGACCAATGGGTCGAATTGTTGTCAAAATGCAGCCATACTTGGACTACAAGGAACGGAGTGAACGGTTGCTTGTTCACCGCGCGTAATGGCAACAGTATCTTCCTGCCTGCAGGGGATAGCTGTAATGACGAAGAATCTCGTATCATTGGCGACTCAGGTTCCTATTGGTCGAGCACCCTTCACCAGTACATGCCCGATGGCGTCAAAGGCTTCCAATTCATCATCAGTTTTGAGGATTGCGACCTGTACGACACCTTTGGCAGGGCCTACGGTCGGACGGTTCGAGCTGTTTGTCCATCTCGATAGAAAAGTAATATTGATGTATAAAGTATTGATAAATAGCGGTTTATTATATAGAGTAAAATTTTTTCTCCAAAACGATTGCCAGTCCAATAAATTGTTGTACTTTTGCACACTCAAAATCAAAAGGAAAGTAAGCGATGAAAAAAGACATTCACCCCAAGAACTATCGTCTGGTTGTTTTCAAAGATATGTCAAACGACGTGACCTTCCTGTCGCGCTCGACCATCAACACCAAGGAGATCATCAAGTGGGAAGACGGCAACGAATATCCTCTGGTGAAATTGGAAATCTCCAGTGCGTCACATCCCTTCTACACCGGTAAGATGAAGCTGGTCGACAGCGCCGGTCGTGTGGATAAGTTCAACAACAAGTACAAGAAGTTCTTCGAGAAGAAGGAAACCAAGTAAGTTGGACAAAACCGAAAAAAGGGAAGCTCTTGCAGTCGCGAGGGCTTTTTTTTTGCCTTGGCATTATTATTGTCGTATCTTTGCGCCACATATATAATAAGGTGTGAAACGGCGGCAGACTGACATTTTGTCGCCTAATGCAAAAACTGTTTTATGAGTTATAAAGTTGAACCCGAATTGTTTTCAGATATGATGGACTCTGATGCTGAGTTCATTCCCGTGTTGACGATTGAAGGCCAACTCGGTCAAGATGAGGAAGTTCCGGAGGAGTTGCCCATTTTGCCTTTGCGCAACTCGGTGCTCTATCCTGGCGTGGTGATTCCCATCACAGTGGGTCGCGACAAGTCCATTCAGTTGGTGAAGGAATACTACCGCAAGCGCAAGTCCATCGGTGTCATTGCTCAGAAAGAGTCGAATGTGGAGGAACCGTTACTTGATGACTTGTATAAGGTGGGTACCTCGGCCCAAATCCTCAAGACCTTCGAGATGCCCGACGGCAACGTCACCGTCATCATCCAAGGCAAACGTCGTTTTGAGGTGGTTGAGGCAACGCAGACCGAGCCTTATCTCAAAGCTACAGTGATGCCCTATGCAGCATCGGTAGACGTTCCCAATACCAAGAAATTCAATGCTTTGATTCAGTCGGTCAGGGAGTTGGCCATTCAGGTCATAGCCCGTTCGCGTAACCTGTCGCAGGAGGCTGGCTTTGCCATCAAAAACATAGATGACCCTGTGTTCCTCCTGAACTTCGTGGCCAGCAATGTGGAGACCGATATGCCCGTTAGACAAGGGCTCTTGGAGTCGCGCAACCTCAACCAGATGGCAACTGACCTCCTGGCTGTGCTGACCGATGAGCAGCAAATGATGGAGCTGAAGCAACAGATACAGAGCAAGGTGCGCGTCGATATGGACAAGCAGCAGCGCGAGTATTATCTTAACCAACAACTGCGTACCATTCAAGAGGAATTGGGCGGTACTCCCAACGAGCAGGATGTCAAGGAGTTGACGGAGAAGGCGGCGAAGAAGAAATGGTCGAAGGAAGTGGCAGAGGTCTTCGATAGGGAATTGAAGAAGTTGGAGCGCACGCATCCGCAGGCGGCGGAATACGGCATCCAGCTGAACTATTTGCAATACCTCGTTGACCTGCCTTGGGAGGAATACACCAAGGACAACTTTGACCTGAAACGCGCCCAGCGCATTCTTGATGCCGACCACTATGGCTTGGACAAGGTGAAAGACCGTATCGTGGAGCATCTTGCTGTGCTGAAGTTGCGCAACGACATGAAATCACCCATTTTGTGTCTTGTCGGACCTCCTGGTGTGGGTAAGACCTCATTGGGCAAATCCATCGCCCGCGCTTTGAACCGCAAATATGTCAGAATGTCATTGGGCGGCGTGCGTGATGAGTCAGAGTTGCGCGGCCATAGAAAGACATACATTGGCGCAATGCCAGGCCGAATCATCCAAAACCTGCGCAAGGTGAAGTCGGGCAACCCCGTCTTTGTCCTTGATGAAATTGACAAGGTGAGCGGCAACAACATTAATGGCGACCCTCAAGCTGCCTTACTCGAAATCCTTGACCCTGAGCAGAATAATACCTTCTACGACAACTTCATCGAGTTGGACTACGACCTCTCGAAAATACTCTTCATCGCCACGGCCAACAACCTGTCGACTATCCATCCCGCCTTGCGCGACCGTATGGAAATCATAGACTTGAGCGGCTATCTGCGCGAGGAGAAATACGAAATCGCCAAGCGTCACCTCATTCCCAAGCAGATGAAGGAACACGGCTTGGACACGAAGCAAATCACCTTCCCGAAGGACGTGGTGATGCACATCATCGACGACTACACTCGGGAGGCGGGCGTGCGTAACTTGGAGCGTCGCATCGGCGACATGATGCGTTTCCGCGCCAAGCAGGTTGTCACCGAGGAGCAGTTCGACAAGAAAATCACGATAGACGACATACGGAAAGTGCTCGGCGTTCCGATGCATCACGATGAGGATGAGGTGAAGCACACCATGCCGGGTGTGGCCACGGGTTTGGCTTGGACGCAAGTGGGCGGCGAGATTCTGTCCATTGAGGTCAGTTTGAGCCGTGGCGGCGGACATCTCTCACTGACGGGCAACCTCGGTGAGGTGATGAAGGAATCCGCAACCATCGCCTACGAGTTCATCAAGGCACATGCCTCACAGCTCAACATCAATCCCGATGTGTTTGAGGCATGGAATGTACACGTCCACATTCCAGAAGGCGCTACGCCAAAGGATGGCCCCTCGGCGGGTATCACTATGCTCACCGCTTTGACTTCTGCCTTCACCCAACGCAAGGTGAAAGGTCAGCTGGCCATGACAGGTGAAATCACGTTGCGCGGTAGGGTTTTGCCTGTGGGCGGCGTGAAGGAGAAGATTCTTGCAGCCAAGCGTAACGGTGTGACAGACCTTATCCTTTCCATCGACAATGAGCACGATATCAAGGACATCAAGGAGGATTATATTGACGGCTTGAACTTCCACTATGTGGAGAACATGATGGAGGTGCTTGACCTTGCCTTGGAGAAGGAACAGGACAAGAATGACTTGGATTACAACAAGTATCTGAACAACTTGCATCCTGAGGTAATCGGATTTAAGGTGAAGTGAAAATGAGAAGAAGGTTGTTGGGATTAGTTTTGTTGCTTGTGCTGGCTGCAGGATGCGGCCGGCGACAAGGTGATGACGAAAACCTCGCCATCTTTAAGTACAATGAATCCGCCGGCATCCTTACCCTCGACCCGATCTATGCCAAAGACTTGCCGCACATCTGGGCTTGCAACCAAGTGTTCAATAGCCTCGTCGCATTCGATGACAAGATGAATCTGGTTCCGATGGTGGCCAAGTCGTGGGACATTAGTGAGGATGGTTTGCGTTACACATTCCATCTGCGGGATGATGTGCTGTTTCATGACGACACTTGCTTTTATCAGTCGGCCCTTCGACGGGCTCAGGGACCTTCACAACACGAAGAAGCTAAGGTCGTTGAGCCTGTCGAAATCGAGATTCGACGTAGTCAAACGCCGACCCTTAAGTCTCGTTTGGTAACCGCTCAAGACTTTGTCTATTCCTTCAACCGCGTGGTCGACAAGAGCCTGAACTCCCCAGGCTTGTGGATTTTCTCATCGGTCAAGCATGATGATGACCATTATGCCTTCACAGCCTTGGACGACACCACTTTCCAAATCGAGCTGTCTAAGCCGTTCCCACCATTTTTGGGCATTTTGTCCATGACTTACGCTTCAGTGGTGCCTCACGAAGCTGTCGAGTATTATGGCGATGACTTCCGCAGCCATCCTGTCGGGACGGGGCCGTTCAAGTTCCAGTATTGGAAAGAGGGCGTGAAACTTGTTTTCCGCAAGAATCCCAACTATTTCGAGTGTGACGCAGCAGGGGAGAGACTGCCTTACATCGATGCTGTCTCCGTCAGCTTCCTCATCGACAAGCAGGTGGCCTTTTTGGAGTTTATCAAAGGCAAGTTCGACTTCATGTCGGGCATTGATGCACGCTATAAGGATGAATTGCTAACCTACGATGGCAACTTGCGCAAGAAGTATGAAGACAAGATAGAGCTGATCACTGAGCCTTATCTGAACACGGAGTATTTCTCGTTCTTCATCGACCCCAATGACCCGCTTGGTTCCGACCGTGCCCGTGCCTTGCGTCAGGCGGTCAGCCTTTGTATTGACCGCGAGAAGATGCTGCGTTATCTGCGAAATGGTATCGGAGAGCCTGGAACTGGCGGAATGATTCCTGTGGGTCTGCCTGGACACAGCAGTACAATCGGCTATAGTTACGATTTGAAGCAGGCTCAGCGCTTGGTGGCTGACAACCATTTGCAAGGCTATCTTTTGCAACTCACTACCGTGGCCGACTATGCCGACATCGGAAAGTTTGTGCAGAGTCAGGTGGAACAAATCGGTTTGCAGTGCAAGATGGAAGTGATGCCACCAGCTACGATGCGCAGTATGAGGTCCACTGGCAGCCTGCAATTCTTCCGTTCCTCATGGGTGGCCGACTATCCTGATGCGGAGAACTATCTTTCCTTGTTTACGACCGGTAATTTTGCTCCATCGGGACCCAATTACACCCATTATTCCAATCCCAAGTACGACAAATTGTATGACAAAGCCTTGCTTTGCAACGACTTGGAACAGCGAGCCCAATATTACACCGAGATGGACAGCCTGATGATGAGGGATGCCCCAGTTGTGGTGCTTTTCTACGATGAGGTGTTGCGTTTTGTGAACAAGCGCGTGAAAGACATGGGCAGTAATCCGACGAATTTGTTGGATTTGCGACGAGTGAAGGTGGAATGAAAACAATAAATCCGCCCCGATTGAGGCGGATTTTGTCTTTAAGTATAGGAATAATTACTTTTTCTTGAAGGTCAGTTCGTATCGGTCGTTTTCAAAGCCTTCTTCATCGTGGATGGCTTGGATTTGGAACACGCCTATGGCATTGTTGCCTCTACCCACCAGAATGATGTCGCCAGTGCTAATGTTGCCAAGGGAACTGTACTTGTTGCCGGCCAGATAAGAGTCTTGCAGGTATTTTATCGTAGCAGCAGGGAAGTTGAAGTCGTTGTATCTTACAAACTTGATTCCTGTGCGGCTCCTCCATTCGTGCGAAAGCACATCGGGAGAGGCGTCCTCAGGGCGATAGTCATAGATGTCGATCTTGGTAGAATCTGCGGTCTGTGTGATGATGGGACTAACCCATTCAAGGGAAAGGCCATTGGGCTTTGTGGACTGTTCTCCAGAGTAAAGGATGATGTTCTCGTAGGGGACGAGAAGGACGTTGCCTTTTACGCGGTAGTGTATTACCTGCGTCAATTGGTCGCCGCCTGAGGTGTGGACAGTGAAGCTCAACTTGACGTCCATATTCTCGCTGGTGGTATAATACTTTGTGTAGTGGGCGTAATCGTATTCAACATCCTTTGTGCCTGCGAAGAGAGTATCGAAAACCTGTTCGACGCCGTTTTCCGAGTCAAAGCTGGAACACTCCAATCGGGTAATCTGGTCATCGGCTGAGAAGGCATGGATGTGGAAAAGGATATACATGCTATGCGAAACCTCGTTGCCATAATCATCGGCGCGGGTGATAAAAAGGTTGACGGGAGAAGTCTTTTCCTTGCAAGCACTGAAAAGCAAAAGCAATCCGGTGATGAGAATGAGAGTTTTTTTCATGGTATAAAAAAGCAAGGATAATGCCTTCCGACACTATCCTTGCTCAAAGGTTTTAGTTTATTTGTTTTTGTACTTATAGGCTTTGATGACCATGGTTTTGGTCGACAATTTGCCAAGGAATAAATTGGTGACTTCGTCTTTGTAGGAAACAGGGACGAAATAGTCAGCTTCGGGATAGTCTTGGATGACTTTGCCTGCGGCAAGGGCGATGTCGCCGTGGAGCTTTATGTCAAGGTTGCCCATCAGGCTTGTAGTAGTGTTGTTGTGACGGTCGAAAACTTCACCATTGACCATGTCGATTTGTTTGATGCAGCCAAAGTAGGATCTTGTGCTGACACTGATGGTGCTTTCGCCCAAATACTCGATGTCCTCGAGGCTGATGTTCAGTCTTACTTCCGGAGTCATGGAGCCTGCTGGGGCTTTTTCCAAAGTCCTCATGCTGCTGCAGCTCACGAAAGCCATCATGAACATGGGTAATAGGAACAATAATACTTTCTTCATGACAGGTCAGTTTTTATTTGTTGTTGAAGTAATAAGTGATGGTGAATCTGAGGTCGGTACCCATGTATTTCGACTTGTTGGTGAGTTGGTCGAAATGCACGTAGTCACCGTCTCTGGTGTAGTAGGTCTGTGAGTTGCCCTCGCCGTCGGCCACTTCGTGATACCACTTGTCGTTGGTTCTCAGCATGCCGGTCAGGCCATATTCAAAACCGAGTGACAGAGGAAGGTCGGCAACAAAAGCTTGAAGGCCGATGAAAGCACCGAGTCCAATGGTGAACGAATTGTAGTTGTAGTTGTCTTTCACATCGTACTTCTGCAGGCTGTGAGTGCCAGTGGCATCGTTGGTGACCACTTGATAGTTTTCGGTCTCATACACACTGTTCATGGCATCAACGCCCAACGGAATCGTGGCACCGACATAGACATCGAGGATGTTCTTGGGTGAGAAGTGATAGGCGATACCAGGGCTGACGCGGAACCTTCTGGTGTAGTATTTGTCCGTCAAAGGAATGTTGCGAGTGCCAAAGTCCTCTTCATAATAGTCGTAGATCTCGTCAAAATTCACATTATAGTTACCGGAGGCATTGGTGGTGTGGCCGTTGTATTGGATGCCAAAACGCATCTCAGTACGGTCGCTCAGGTAATACTTCAGGTTGATGAGCGGCAGGCCAAAGGCTTTCTCGTCTTGAGAGCCCCAGGTCTCAACGAGGTCGGCGATTTCAGAATAGCTTGGGCCAAAATAAAGACCCCAATCGCCAGCAACAGGACGATTACCAGTAACGATTTTCGTTGAATAGGTTTGCCCTTGGCTTAACTGTGCTTGAGCCAAACCTACAAAGGCTAAGCACAATGCCATAGTAATGAATACTCTTTTCATAATGAATGGAAATTTGTTGTTAGTTGAAATTTGGTTTTAGTGCTGCAAAAATACGGTTTTTGTTAATATCCTGCTAGAAAAAACGAATGTTTTCTTTAACGGTATTCTTAGGATGAATCAAGAAAAACCGTACATTTGCAAGGCATTGGGGATCAAAATGGTTGTTCTTCCTAGAAATGGAAATAACGTACTAAATCTAAATACTATGAAAATCAAACATTTATTTTTTTCAATCCTATTATTGGGCGCATTCAGCTTGACAGCCCAAGAGGAAGCCAAAATGTTGCGCTTTCCGACCATCCATGGCAACGATGTGGTGTTCAGTTATGGCGGTGACCTGTATTCCGTCGGCATCAAGGGCGGCGTTGCCCACAAACTCACCAACGATGCCAACGGCTATGAGATGTTCGCACGATTCTCACCCGATGGCAAACATTTGGCTTTCACAGGACAATACGATGGTAACACAGAAGTCTATGTCATGCCTTATCCCGAGTGTGGCACACCCATGCGCCTGACCTATACGCCTACCTTGGGTCGTGATGACATCAGCGACCGTATGGGTCCGAACAACATCGTCATGGCATGGAAAGACAACGAGAACATCGTCTTCCGCTCCCGCAAGGAAAGCTGGGATGACTTTGTAGGCCAACTTTTCCTCGCCAACATCAACGGTGGCTTGGCCGAGCAATTGCCGTTGCCTGAAGGCGGTTGGATTTCGTATTCGCCCGACGGTCAGCAGATTGCCTACAACCGCGTGATGCGTGAGTTCCGCACTTGGAAATACTATCGCGGCGGCATGGCCGATGATGTGTGGATTTATGATTTCAAGTCAAAGAAGATTGAGAACATCACCAACAACAACGCTCAGGACATCTTCCCGATGTGGGTGGGCAACAAAGTGTATTTCTGCTCCGACCGTGACCGCACGATGAACCTGTTCTGCTACGACCGTAGCACGAAACAGACCACCAAGGTGACGGACTACACCTATTATGATATCAAGTGGCCTTCGCTGGGCGACAAGGACATTGTATATGAAAACGGCGGTCAACTCTTCCGCTACAATCTCGCTGACGGCAAGGTTTATCCCATCCCTGTGCAGATGGCCAACGACAACAAGTCAACGCGTACCAAGTATGTGGATGCCAGCAAGTTCATCAACACAAGTAGTATCTCTCCCGATGGAAAACGTGTGGCTTTCGGGGCCCGTGGCGATGTGTGGACAGTGCCGGTAAAGTCAGGCATCACAAGGAATCTGACCCAGAGCGACAACGCTCACGACCGCAATGTGGCTTGGTCGCCCGATGGCAAATACATCGCCTACATCAGTGACCGCACGGGTGAGGATGAAATTTATATTCAGGCTCAGGACGGCAAAGAAGAAGCCATCCAGTTGACCAAGGACTCCGACACCTATAAATATAGTCTCAAATGGTCGCCCGACAGCAAGAAGATTCTGTGGGATGACAAAATGAACCGCATCAATATGGTTGATGTGGCTTCGAAGAAGGTCACTGTGGTGGCGAGCAGCAAAGCCGGTGAGATGAACGAGTATTGCTGGTCGCCCGACAGCCGTTGGATTGCCTATGCCATGCCGAGCACCTTCAGCGTCAGTCAGATTCATATCTACAATGTGGCTTCAGGCAAGGACGAAGTGGTCACCGATGGATGGTACAATGCCTCTTCGCCTGCGTTCGACAAGAACGGCAAGTACTTGTATTTTACCTCCGAACGCGATTTCCGCCCAACCTACGGCTGGCTGGAATGGAACCATGTCTACACCGATATGTCTAAGGTTTATCTGCTGACTTTACAGAAAGATACGCCATCGCCATTCCTCACGGAAAACGATGAAGTGAAGATGGAGGGAGTGAAAGATGAGGTTAAGGACGGCCCTTCGGCCCTTCGACAAGCTCAGGGCTCAGGGACCTCCGCTGGCAAAGGCAAGAAGGATGGAAAGAAAGGCCCTAAAGACGGTAAGTCAGAGGGAAAACCTGAAGGCAAGAAAGAAGTTAAGGAAGTGAAGATCGATTTCGAGGGTATCAGCAATAGGGTAGTGGTGCTTCCCGTCAATGCGGGACGCTACTTTAACCTGACGGGCGTTGAGGACGGCCTGTACTTTGTGGCTTTCGGTCGCAATGGTGGTGGCCTCAACTACTTTGACGCCAAGGCGAAAAAGGTCACTAACATCGGTGGCGGCATGGGCTACGAGCTTTCTGCCGACGGCACCAAGATGCTGATGCGCGAAGGTCGGGGCTATAAAGTTGTCAATGCGCCCAAAGGCCCGATGCCTGGCGGTGGCGGCGCACCTGGTGCTGGTTCAAAACCTGGCGAATCTGGAAAGAGCAGCGATGAAGGCATCGACCTCACCAACATGAAGAAATGGGTCGACTTGCGCACTGAGTGGACGCAAATCTACAACGAGGCTTGGCGTCAGATGCGCGACTTCTTCTATGCGCCCAATATGCATGGTGTGAATTGGCCTGCCATGAAAGAAAAGTATGGTAAGCTGTTGCCCTATTGCGCCGACCGCAATGATGTGAACTACCTCATTGGTGAACTGATTGGCGAAATCAACATCGGTCACGCTTATGTGGGTGAAGGCGACCGCGTGAAGCCTGAGCGCATCCCTATGGGTATGCTGGGTTGCCGCATCCACCGCGACAAGTCGGGTTACTATCAGATTGACAAGATTTTGAAAGGCGAGAACTGGAACGAGAAGACCCGCTCGCCGTTGACTGAGGTCGGAGTGAATGCCAAGGAAGGTGACTATATCATTGCCATCGACGGACAAAGCATCAAAGGCATGAATGACATGTATGCCGCTCTCATTGGCAAAGCCGACAAGGCTGTGCTACTCACCTTAAACAATAAGGCCTCGGAGAGTGGTGCCCGCGATGTGGTGGTGAAACCCATTGCCGATGAGACAGGCTTGTATTACTACAACTGGGTGCAAGGCAACGTGGAGAAGGTGAGCAAGGCCACCAATGGTCAGGTGGGTTACATCCATATTCCCGACATGGGCGTGGAAGGTTTGAATGAGTTTGCCAAGTACTTCTATCCCCAACTCGACAAGAAAGCCCTCATCATCGACGACCGTGGCAACGGTGGTGGCAATGTCAGCCCGATGATTGTGGAGCGTCTGCGCCGCGAGCTGTCCATGTACGATGTGATGCGCAATGGTGAGCCTGAGACTAAGCCCACTAAGATGATGCTCGGACCCAAGGTGTTGCTGTTCAACAAGTACTCCGCCTCCGACGGTGATCTGTTCCCCTATCAGTTCAAGAAGCATAAGATTGGCACGACCATCGGTATGCGCTCGTGGGGTGGCGTAGTCGGTATCCGTGGCAGCCTGCCTTTCATCGACGGTGGAAGTTTAACCCGTCCCGAGTTCGCTCCCTTCGACGAGAAAGGCAATTGGGTCATCGAAGGCTATGGTGTCGATCCTGACATCGTGATCGACAACGACCCCGCCCACGAGTTCGAGGGCGTTGACGACCAACTCAACAAGGCCATCGAAGTCATCCTTAAGCAGATGAAGGACTATCCAGATATCCCTGAGATTCCTGCTTGGCCGGACAAGACGAAGTAAATAAAGTAAGTGGCTGTTCGAAATGAAACTGAATTAAGCTTCTTTAGCTGTAAGCAATCAGCCGTCAGCTATCAGCTTTGTAGCACTAAGGCTGACTGCTGATGGCTGACGGCCAAATTCTTCTGCCTTTTATATCGAGTAAATATGTTCTCATAATAGCTTAAAAAGGCTGTCTCTCAATCGGGGCCAGCTTTTTTGCGAATAATAATAGATGACTTGCCTTATTCCTCCACCAATTCATAATTCGTACTACGCCCTCCTTCGTTGGAGCAACGAAGTATGCCTTTCTCGACAAGGTCTTGTATGTCGCGTAAGGCAGTGGCTGTAGAGGTCTTGGTCATCTTGGCCCATTTGCTGGTGTTGAGTTTGCCCTCAAAACCGTCCCAAAGGCGGTTAATGACTTTGATTTGTCTCTCGTTGAGTGCGACATTACAATGCTCTTGCCAAAATAAGGATTTACGCACCACACGATGTGTTTTTTCAACGGCAGTGTCGATGGCGCTCTCCATGGTCTGTAAGAACCACAAAATCCACTGCGTGATGTCTAGGCCGTGCTTGCCCATGTATTCCAGGACTTCATAGTAATTCTTCCTGTTGCGCAAGATGGCTGCCGACATACTGTAGAAGCGTTGGGGCGTGCCATCGGCACGCGCCAAGAGCATATCGGTGAGCGTGCGTGTCAAGCGTCCATTGCCATCGTCAAACGGGTGGATGTTGACAAACCAAAGATGTGCTACGGCGGCTTTCAGTACGGGGTCGGTGGTAGGCTCACTGTTGAACCAATCCAAGAACAGCTGCATCTGAAGGGGCACATCCTCCGAAGGCGGGGCCTCATAATGTATCTTCTCCTTTCCCATGGCGCCGCTTACCACCTGCATCGGTTCCGTGCCTTGTCGCCATGCAGCTACGGTGATGGGGACGATGCCGCTTCTTCCCAAGGGAAACAGAGCGGCATGCCAGTTGAACAGCCGCTGTTCTGTCAAGGGAGTGTCGGAATGTTGCACGGCATCCAACATCACCTGTACCACACCTTCGGTATAGTGGTCGGGAATGGGTAGTCCAGCTGTGTCAAGGCCAAGATGACGAGCCACCGATGAACGTACATGATTGGGGTTAAGGAGCAAACCTTCGATTTCGCTATTGCGTAACACATCTTCGGTCATCACATCAAGCGATGAGGTGCTTTGCGTGTCAAGACCGAGGCTGTTCATTAGTCCGAGAAGCCTGCCTTGCTTTTCGCGTACCCGTGCCAATGGACCGATGACACTGTCGTTGCTCCAGCAAAAA
>JAFRRE010000072.1 GCA_017428285.1 Bacteroidales bacterium
AACTGGATTGGCTTCGGTGGCGATTTCCAATGGTTTGGCGAGGGCTTCAACGATTTCCAATCCATCTATCTCGTCACAGCTTCTGGGCTGAAGGGAACGCAGAATTTTGTCGACTTCTTCAACGATTATTTGGACAAGCTCCAACATAGCGAGATTCGGAATCTGCCCAATGCGGAGATTGAGGAGCATTTTTGGGAATTGGGCGACTACAGTTGGATACCCTATTGGCGCGGTTCGGTTTATGCCTTGCGGTTGATGGGCATGATTGAAGCCCAGACAGGAACGGAACACGCTTTCAAGGACTTGATGATGGCCGTGAAGCCCTCGATGGACACGCTGACTTCGGATCTGTTCCTCAACATCGCCAGCCGGTTCGTTGACCAGCAACTGCTCCAAGCCGATTTTGAGCGATACATCCTCAATGCCGAGACGATGACCCTCGAAGGCGACCCGATGCCCACAGGCTGCGAAGTGCGCCACAAGGACGACGGCACGCCCTATTTGGTCATCACGGACGAAGAGAAGTTTGCGCGACATTTCGTGCTGTGAAATTAGAATTCCGCAACTCGGGCGATGGCTTGGTTTGCGGATTTTTTTGTATCTTTGCAACCTGAATATCATGAAAATTTGAAATAAAATGAAAAAAATGGCAATCATCGCAGCATTTTCATTGCTTTTCGCAACAGGCTGTACTTGTAACTCAAACAAAAGTCAAAGCACTATGAAACAGGAACAGAAAGAATCGGTCGTTTATCTGACAAAGGACATCAGTCCAGAGGGACTTGTCAACATTTACAAGGCATTGGGCGTGCCTGCCAAAGGACGTGTCGCGATCAAGATGAGCACCGGCGAGGGCAGCAATCCGAACTATTTGAAGCCTGAGCTTATCAAGGATTTGGTTTTTGAGGTCAACGGCACCATCGTGGAATGCAATACCGCCTACGGCAACGGTCCCGGCGACGAGCAAGACGACCGCAACTCATCGGAAAATCATTGGAAAGTGATTGAACGTCATGGTTTTACCGAGCTTTTCCCCGTCGATATCATGGATGAGTATGACGAGATTCGCATTCCCGTGCAAGACCGCACCCACATCAAATACGACATCGTGGGCGGACACATGGCAAACTACGACTTCATGATTGCTCTCAACCACTTCAAGGGTCACCCGATGGGCGGCTACGGCGGCGCGCTGAAGAACCTCAGCATCGGCTGCGCAAGCCAGAATGGTAAGGCTTACATCCACTCCGCTGGAAAGATGGAAAAACTCGATATGGCTAAGCTTTGGACCATGGAATACATAGGCGACCAAGACGGTTTCCTTGAGAGTATGGCAGCGGCGGCACAGGCTGTGGCAAATTACTTCGAGCGTCAGGAAGGCATCATCTACATCAGCGTGATGAACAACATGAGCATCGACTGCGATTGCGTTGACCACCCGGCACCGGTGAAACTCGAAGACTACGGCATTCTCGCCTCCACCGACCCTGTGGCTCTCGACCAGGCCTGCGTCGACATCATCAACAACCAGCAGGTGACCGCCACCAATGACCCTACCGATTTGCTCAACCGCATCGACAAACAGCACGGCGTCCACACCATCGAACACGCCGAAGCCATCGGACTGGGCAGTAGAAAATACACTTTGGTAAGCATTGATAAGTGATAAAGCTTAATAGTTTAATAGAAGAAGATGTTCAGCTTAAAATATAAAGTAACAACAAGCACTTGCGACAGCGAGGGACGGCTGAAACTGTATTCGGCACTGCAGATGATGCAGGACTGCTCGGAGATGTGGATCGACTCGGAGCCGGGAGTGAAAAGGTATTTCGCCGAGCAGAATATGGCGCAGCTGCTGGCGTCGCGTCAGGTGGAAGTCATCCGTGTGCCTGAATTCAAAGAGGAACTGACGGTGACATCGACCGTTTATGGCATGAAGCCGATGTTCGGTTTCCGCAACACATTTATCTACGATGCCGAAGGAAAACCATGTTACAAAACCTGGAGCATGGGAGCATTTGTTGACAAGTCGAACGGCAAGCTGAAACGTGTTGACGATGAGACGATTGCCTCGATGAAAATGGAGCCTCAGCTTGAGATGAACTACAAAGACCGCCGGATAATTGCGCCAAAGGAAGGCGGCGTGACGCTGGAGCCAATCAAAATCATGCGTGCCGACATCGACTATAACAAACACCTCAACAACGCCAACTACATCCGCATGGCGATGGAGCTTTTGCCTGAAAACTATGATATCAAAGGATTGAGGGTCGAGTATCGCGTGGCGGCAAAGTTGGGCGACATGCTTGTTCCCACTTTATACGATACAGATGGCGGCATCATCGTTTCAATGGCTTTGGGCAATGAAGTGAGCGCGATTATGGAGTTTGAGAAATACTAAGTCGAACAGTATGTCTACATCCATGACAACACTCCTCATCATTCTGGCTGTCCTGCTTGTGATAGCCATGATTGCTGTCATCATCCTTAATCATCCTTGTTTTGGTCGTCGCATGTCGAAAGAGCGCAAGGCACGTATTGAGGCTTCGCCATACTACCGCAACGGGATGTTCCAGAACCAGATTCTGACGCCGCAATTCACTGGCGACAAGAGCTTCTTCGGTACGATGTGGGAGTTTCTGACAGGCGGCGAGAAAGACAAGGTGCCGTCGGAAGCCATCCTTGCCGTGAAGACCGATCTGAAGGCGTTGCCCGCCGACCCTTCAACGGGCTCAGGGACCGACTGGCTCGTCTGGTTCGGGCATTCGTCTTACCTTTTCTGCTTAGATGGTAAACGCTATCTGGTTGACCCAGTGCTGAAGATGGAGTTCCCCGTAACGGTGATGATGCACCCATTTAAAGGCACCGACATCTACAAACCTGAAGATATGCCTGAAATCGACGTGCTGATAATCACCCACGAGCATTGGGACCATCTCGACTACGCTACTTTACGTGATTTAAAAGATAAAGTGAAGCATGTTGTCTGTCCTCTAGGCGTGGCTGAATATCTGGAATATTGGGGCTACAATAAAAACTGTATCTCTGAACTTGACTGGTACGAAACTTCAAACTTCAAACTCCAAACTTCAAACTCAAAAATAACTTGTCTTCCAACGCGCCACTTCTCAAACCGCCTCTTCAAGCGTAACCAAACGCTGTGGGCCTCGTTCATGGTGGAATCTGGAGGAAAAAAAGTCTATGTCGGCGGCGACGGCGGCTACGACCAGCGTTTCAAGGAAGTTTATGAGCGATTTGGTTCTGTCGATCTGGCAATCATGGAGAACGGCCAATACAACAAGGACTGGGCCAACATTCACCTGATGCCCGACGACCTCGAACAAGCCATTTTAGACTTGAAACCGAAGCAGGTGCTTACGGTGCATCACGACAAGTTTGCCCTTGCCAAACACTCGTGGTCGGAACCCGACAGCGTTGCACACGACATAGCACAGCGGCATCAAATCGAGCTGCTTGACCAGCCAATTGGAACGGTGGTGGAGTTTTGAAAACCGAAAAATGTGCAAATTTTACTCCGAAATCGGTAACAACCTTATCGAATAATATTTGTAGTTTTGTATCGTTGAAATATAGGAATTATCATATATCATTAAAAAATACAATCAACTATGCAAAACTTTGATTACATGACCCCGACGCGCCTTATCTTTGGCAAGGGCGCAGTGGAAAAACTGCCCAGCGTGATGGCGCAGTTCGGAAAGAAAATATTGTTAACCTACGGTGGCGGAAGCATCAAGAAAATGGGACTTTACCAGAAGGTTCATGAGCTTCTGAAAGGCTACGAAATCGTGGAACTTTCCGATATCCAGCCTAACCCGAAATACGACCCCAGCGTCCTCGACGGAGTGCGTCTCTGCAAGGAACACAAAATCGACGTGATTTTGGCAGTAGGCGGCGGCTCGGTCCTCGACTGCTCGAAGGCTATCGCGGCTGGTGCCTGCTACGACGGCGACCCATGGGACCTCATTTCTTATAAGGTGAAAGCACAGGCTGCATTGCCTATCGTCGACATTATCACACTTGCGGCAACAGGCAGCGAATACGACTGCGGCGGTGTCATTTCACGCACCGAGACCAACGACAAGATCGGCTATCTCGACCGTCATCTCTTCCCGCACACCTCGTTCCTCGACCCGGAATATACCTTCACCGTCAGCAAGAAACAGACCGCAGCAGGTATCGCCGACGCAATGAACCATACCATCGAGCAGTATTTTGTGGAAGATGCCACCTTGCTCAACGACGGCTTCTGCGAAAGCATGCTTAAGAGTCTGATGATCAACGGCCGCAGATGCCTTGAAAACCCTGAGGATTACACCGCCCGCGCCGAGATGATGCTCGCCTGCACCTATGGCTGCAACGGCATCCTCGCACTCGGCAACAGCTACTCAGGCTGGCCGTGCCATGGTATCGAGCACGCCCTCAGCGCCTACTACGACATCACTCACGGATGGGGCTTGGCAATCATCACCCCAAGATGGATGAAACATATCCTCAACGAGCACACGCTGCCTCGCTTTGTGAAATACGGCGTCAACGTGTTCGGCATCGACCCTAAGCTCGACAAATGGGAAATCGCCAACAAAGCCATCGAAGAGACATACAAATTCTTTGAAAGCATTGACATTCCTATGCATCTGAGAGATCTCGGCATCGACGAAAGCCGTGTCAGCGAGATGGCGCATCACATCGCAGTGAACGAAGGCCTCGACCAAGCATACGCCCCGCTTACTGAAAAAGACATTGCTGAGATTATCACAGCAAGCTTGTAAGATTTTTATAAAAAAACCAGTCTCTGAATGACACTGTCATTTCATAAACTAACACTGTCAGACCGCGAGGCAGTGCAGGCTGTGACGCTCAACGCAGGGCGTCGCAACTGCAACTACACCTTCGCCAACCTCGTGGGCTGGCAGTTTTGGTACTACACCGAGGTGTGCGTGCTCAACGACGCCGTGGTGTTTCGCTACACCTTCGAAGGCGACCGCGCCTACATGGTCTGCACCGCTAAAGCCATCTCGAAAGAACTTTTGGATACCTTACTCAACGACAGCCAAGGAAACCTTGTACTGATTGGTCTCGAAGACGACCAGGTGATGAAATTGTCAACTATCAATTCTCAACTATCAATTTCTATTGAGCAAGTTCGTAACCAATACGACTACATCTACCGTCGCACCGACCTCGCCGTTTTGCAGGGCGGACATCTGCAGGCGAAGCGCAACCACGTCCATCGTTTTCGCACGGCGCATCCCGACTTTGAATATCGGCCTTTGACACCCGAACTTTTTGACGAATGCCGTCGTCTCACCGAGATTTGGCAGGAAGAGAAAAAAAACGAAAACGAAAATGAGAAAGAAACTATCGATGCTGAGTATCGCGTGATGGAGACCATCTTCTCGAATTGGGACGCTCTTGGCATGATAGGTGGAAGCATATTTGTGGACGGTCGCATGGTGGCTTTCACTTATGGTGCCGCTGTCACCAACGACACTTTGGATGTTTGCGTGGAGAAAGCCGACCGTAACGTGGAAGGCGCGTTTGCCATCATCAACCAGCAGTTTGCCGAGCATCTGCCGGAGCAATTCGTCTATCTGAACCGCGAAGAAGATATGGGAATTCCAGGCCTCCGCAAGGCAAAACTATCGTATCACCCCGAAATACTTTTGACTTACAATGTGGTAAAGGTTATTGGTTATAGGTTATGGGTTATTGAAAACATGACCGAAGCTGACGCTTCGCTCACGGTTGATTGGATGGTGCGGCAATATGGTTTCGACCGTGCCGAAGTCGAGGAGTGGGTGCAAAACCTGCATTTCAACTGGCCGTTGAGCGTAAAGGCGTTGGATGAAGACGGCAATGTGATAGGCTTGCTCAACATGAGCGACTATCGAATTGAGGAAGAGACGCCGCAGATTCTAAAAGATGAACCTGAATTGCTGAAAAGCCTTAATTCACAACGCTATACAGCGGTTTTCTCGTTCATCGTCGCCGAGAAATATCGTGGCACTCGCCTTAACTACGACATGTTGATGTCCATCATGCCGGAATTGAAATCTAACTACGATTTCGTTTTTATCCCGGTGCTTAACCGCCTCAAAACTCATCAATATTGGCAGCGTTGGGGTGCAAAAGAGTTTTATCGAGACGAGAATTGTGTGTATTACAAATTGAAAATTTAGTATATTTGCAAAAAAAATCAAATATGAAAAAACTATTATTAATTGCTATTGCGATAATCCTGGGATTTCCGGCTTTCGCACAAAACAACAATAACGACAATAACATGAAAACATTAGTAGTTTATTTCTCAGCCACAGGCACAACCAAAGCCGCGGCACAACGTCTGGCACAAGAATTCAATGCCGACCTTTACGAAATCACCCCTGAGGTGCCTTACACCGCCGCCGACCTCAACTGGCGCGACAAAAACTCACGCTCAACAGTCGAGATGAAAGACAAGTCGTCACGTCCGGCAATCAAAGGCCGTTGCGAGAACATCGCCGAATACGACGTGGTGTGGATCGGCTTCCCGGTTTGGTGGTACACCGCTCCTACCATCGTCAACACCTTCATCGAGGCTCACGACCTGAGCGGCAAGACCCTCAAAGTGTTCGCCACCAGCGGCGGCAGCGGCGTTGAAGGCTCGGCCAACGACCTAAAAAAAACCTATCCGCAATATAATTGGGGCGAGAGCAGGTTGATGAATTAAAATATCCGCGACAAAAATCGCTCCATGCCCAAGCATATACCGGTTATAAAATTCCATAAGGACAAGTACGGCGACGAGTTGCAAATCGACGTTGTTACTCTTGACATGATTCGCAACAGCAAAACTTTTGCTGAAGTGATGCGGCAGTCGTTCTTTGGCATTATGCTCACAACTGGAGGCGAGGGCGACGTGGAGGTTGACGGTGTGCCTTGTGTGGCTCGCAAGGGTCTGGTGGCTTGTGCCCGTCCCGGTGATGTCTGCACAGTGACCCGTGACGAAGGTCTCACCTCGCTTGAGCTGATTTTCGAACGCAATTTCGTGCTCGAGTTCTTCAACGACGCACATTTCCTCGACGGATTGGCTTATTTTTCACCGAAACGCATATCACCATATCTTCAGTTGGAAGAATCTTTATATAACAGGATTGTGGCACTCTATGTGGAAATACAGTTGGAGATAAACCACGCCCGCGACCGTCATCTTCTACGTGCCATGCTCTATGAAACGCTTATGCTGCTGAACAAGGCGATGCCTGTAGTATCCAAGCCAAAAGAGAGCAACATCGACCGCGTGGCGCGTTTCCGCGAGCTGGTGAACGAGCATTTCCGCACCGAAAACGGCGTTGAGTTTTATGCCGACCGCCTTTGCATCACGCCAAACTATCTTAACAAAATAGTACGCCAGAATCTGGGACAATCGACAAAAGAGTTTATCCAGTCGCGCCGTATAGAGGAAGCGTGCCGTCTTTTGAGCTATACCACATTGTCAGTCAATGATATAGCACAAGAATTGAATTTCGATGCCACCTCATATTTTGTTCGTGCTTTCACCCTCGTTGAAGGCATTACTCCACTGCAATATCGCAAGAGTCACGAAAAGTGACATTTTCTGCCTTTTTATTATCTTGCCAGTCGCCAAGACCGCTGTAATTTTGCATCGTCAAACAAAAAGATAAGCAAAATGAAAAAAACGATTATGATTATTGCGGCAGCACTGATTATGACTGCATGTGGAACAAACACTAACAACGGAAACACTAACAAAAAAAGAACTGAGATGAGTACATTAACAAACAAAGAAATGGCAGTGGCACTTTTGAAGGCCATTGAAACCGGCGCAAGCGAGCCTATCGCATACGTCAACGCAGCAAACTACAAACAGCACAACCTCGGCGTCGAGGACGGACTCGACGGCTTTGGCCGCGCATTGGCCGGATTGGCGTCTTATCCTGAAAAGGCAAAGGTAAACACCGTTCGTGCTTTTGAGGATGGCAACTACGTGGTCTGCCAGACCGACTACAACTTCTTCGGTCCAAAAGCGGGCTTCGACATCTTCCGTTTTGAAGACGGTAAAATCGTCGAGCATTGGGACAACCTTATGGTTTACAATGGTGAAAAGAATCCAAGCGGCCACACCCCATTTGATGGCACAACCGAGTTTAAGGATTTTGACAAGACTGAGGTCAACAAAGCCATCGTGCGCAACTTCGTTCAGGACGTGCTGATGGGACAGCATCCTGAAAACCTCACCAATTACTTCGACGGCAACAATTACATCCAGCACAACGTGGCAATCGCCGACGGTCTTGACGGACTTGGAGCAGCACTCGCGGCAATGGCAGAGCAAGGCATCAAGATGGAATATTTCAAAATCCACAAAATACTAGGTTGCGGCAACTTCGTTCTCGCAGTCAGCGAAGGAGCTTTTGCAGGTCAACCGACATCGTACTACGACATGTTCCGTATCGAGAACGGTAAAATTGCAGAACACTGGGACGTGATGGAAACCATTGCACCTGAAAGCGAATGGAAACACCAAAACGGCAAGTTCAACTTCTAAAAACTTAGCATAACAACTTTAAATTCCGCGATTTGGTTTACCATTTTGCGGAATTTTTTTGTATCTTTGCAACATCAAATCATTAAAAAGCAAGTGAAAATGTTACAGAAAGCTTTGGAGTTCCTTCAAGAACATAATGAAATCGCTTTCGCCACAAGTGACGGCAACCTTCCTAAAGTTCGTGTTTTTCAAATCATGAAGCAGGAAGGGACAACTCTCTGGTTTGCCACTTCTGCAAAGAAAGACGTTTATAAAGAACTGCGACAGAACCCCAATGTTGAGCTTTTGGCTTGGGCGGATAAGGTTTCGGTACGCTGTGTCGGAAAGGTGGCATTCGATGTCAATGAGGAAACAAAACGTTGTATTTACTATAACAATCCAGTGCTTCCAAGGCTTTACGACAGCTATGACCAGCTCGACTATTTTAGTCTTGACTTGAAAAAAATAGATTATTACGACTTGCGCCCGACACCGCCCGAGATGCTTCATTTCGATTTGAAAAAACAGACGGTGAACGGCGGATTCGTAGGAGAAAAATTTGGAATGTATAAAGTTTAACAAACAAAAGAATGCAGGAGTTCTATTACAAATATCTTCCTGAAACAGATTCTTTCGGGCTTGATGGCTACGCTGGCAACGAAGCCGAGGTGGTCATACCAGCCACGCAAGCAAAAAAGACTGTGACAATGGTTTTTGAAAGCGTCTTCAAAGGCCACACAGAGATAACTTCTGTCAAATTCCCAGATGCAGTGAGTTTCATCGGCGGTTTTTTGTTCGACGGGTGCATCAATATCAAACATGTTGAGTTGCCAAAGGAACTGGAGCATATTTGGCAGTATGCCTTTGTGCGCTGCGGTGTCGAGGAAATCATCCTGCCTGAAAAGGTGAAATTCATTCCACCATACGCTTTCAAGGATTGCAAGAATCTGCGGCGTGTAGTATGCAACGACTCATTGGAGGAGATTTGCGCCCATGCCTTTGAGGGATGCGACCTGCTGAAGGAGATTGTCTATAGTTCCAACACAAAAATAGCTAATGATTTATATTGATATGGACAACATTCAAAAACTTTTCGACACCCTCCAATCCGCCGATGCCGTAGTGGTCGGGGCTGGGGCAGGACTCTCAACGGCGGCCGGATTCACCTATTCAGGCGAGCGGTTTGAGAGATATTTTGCCGATTTTATCGAGAAATACGGCTTCACCGACATGTACACCGCCGGCTTCCACCATTTCCCGACGGAGGAGGAACATTGGGCGTATTGGAGCCGCCACATCTATTATAATAGGTATGTTCCAGCACCTAAACCGGTGTATGACAATCTTCTTAAATTGGTGAAAAACAAGGATTATTTCGTGATAACCACCAACGTCGATCATCAGTTTCAGAAGGCTGGGTTCGACAAAAAACGCCTGTTCTACACTCAAGGCGATTACGGTCTGTTTCAATGTGCGAAACCATGTCATCAAAAAACATATGACAACGAAAATATCGTGAAACGTATGATTTCGGAACAACGTGATATGAAAATTCCATCGGAATTAATCCCCCATTGTCCCGTTTGCGGTGGCCCGATGACCGTCAACCTGCGTTCCGACAACACCTTCGTGGAAGACGACGGCTGGCATGCGGCGGCTGAGCGTTATATCGAATTTGTAAAACAGCATCAGAATGGCAGAATCCTCTATTGGGACCTCGGCATCGGCAGCAACACCCCGACCATCATCAAACTGCCGTTCATGCAGATGACGCTCAAAAATCCAGAGGCGACCTACGCCACCGTCAACCTCGGCGAGGCGTTCACCGTCGAACAAATCAAAGACCGCTCCATCGTGATTGATGCGGACATCGCGGATGTTATAGATAAAATGTTAGAATTATGAACCGTTTAGATTACTTGATAAAATATCTTCTTGACGAAGACCCACAATATTCCGAAATCCAGATTCCATTGGATTTGCAAGGCAAACGCGACCTGTTCCGTGCCCTCCGCAATGTGCGCCCACCGCAACCCGCCAGCGAGGAATTTTTACGTTTGCAAGACGAGGAATTACAGGAACAATTAATGGTGAAAGGGATTGTAGAACTCTCTCAACTTTCAACTCTCAACTCTAAAACTACTCTAAACTCTACACTCTCAACTCTAAACTTTATAATCTGGCAGGGCGATATTACGCGCCTAAAGGTCGACGCCATCGTCAACGCAGCCAACAGCCAGATGCTGGGCTGCTGGGGACCGTTGCATTATTGCATCGACAACGCCATCCACTCTTTTGCAGGCATACAGCTCCGTGAGGAATGTAACGAAATCATGCTCAAACAGGGACATCCCGAGCCGACAGGCCAAGCTAAAATCACCAAGGCCTACAATTTGCCATGCAAATACGTCATCCATACCGTCGGGCCAATCATTCCTAACGGCATCCCGACGGAGTTGCAAAGGGAGCAATTGGCCTCATGCTATAGAAACATCATGGCTTGTGCCGATGAAAACCATCTCGAAAGCGTCGCCTTCTGCTGCATCTCGACTGGCGAGTTCCATTTCCCGAATGGATTAGCTGCTGAAATAGCGGTGAAGACGGTGAAAGATTATCTCGACAAACATCCCGACACTTCAATCAAATACGTGATTTTCAATGTTTTTAAGGATATTGACAAGAAGATTTACGAGAAGATTTTATAGTTTTTTGTAATTTTGCAACAATTCTTATTTTGAATGGAAACAGTTTTTAAGCCCCTTGTCCTTCTGTTGGCAATGACAACTCTGTTTTCTTGCAATGGACAAAAAAGCACTGCGCTCTCTTCGCTCTCGAAAGCCATCATTCAGAGATTGCGGAGTATATCAAGAAGTTTTTAAAAAACATAGAATAAAAACCATATCAAAATGAAAAAAGTAGTCGTAATATCCACCAGCATGAGGGCTGGATCGAACAGCCAACAGTTGGCTGAACAATTTGCTAAAGGCGCAAAAGCCGCTGGAAACCAAGTTGAATTTATCTCGCTGAAAGGCAAGGAAATCAAGTTCTGTGTCGGATGCCTGGCTTGCCAGAAGTTGGGTGCCTGCGTTATAAAAGATGATGTTAACGACATCATGGACAAGGTGTTGGAAGCCGATGTGGTGTGCTGGGCAACGCCCATCTATTACTACGAGATGAGCGGCCAGATGAAGACCCTCATCGACCGCATGAATGCCATGTATCCCAAAGATTACAGTTTCCGCAACGTGTATCTGCTGACCACCGCCACTGAAAACGAGGAAGAGACTCCGAAACGTGCAGAAACAGGCCTCACCGGCTGGATCGAATGCTATCCCAATAGCCGTCTTGCTGGCACCCTCTTCTGCGGCGGAGTGACCATGCCACGAGATATTGAAGGAAACGGTAAACTGCAGGAGGCATACGAACTGGGTAAAAATGTGTAGCATGAAAAAACTTGGTTTGTTTCTTCTGAAGAACAACATCCACATCATGACGCTCATCTTTCTCGGATGGGCGGTGTGGGCGGCCTGCAACTGGAGCCACCTATTGCTCGTCCAGAAAGTGGTGATGGGTTTGTATGCCCTCCTGATTGTGCACGAATACGAGGAAGGTTATAAAGGCAGGTTTGTCGCCTTGTTCGCAAAGGTACTTCAGTTTGACGTGGAGAAACTGACACCTGGCGTGACGCATATCGCGCAGGCGATGTATATCACGGTCATCTTCTCGCTTGCGCTTGTTTTTCCCGACCAGTTATGGCTCACCTTCGGTGTGCTCATCCTTGGAATCTTCGAGGGGTTTGTCCACAATTGGGGTATCTTTATGTTCCAACTGAAAGGGGTTTCGCCTGGCTGGTGGACGGCGGTACTCATGGCGGCATACGCCATCTGGGCCATAGTGGTCATCAACAGGAACATCGACTACGACGGCATACAGTGGCTTTGGGCTGCATTGTACTTCCTGGGAGGCTTTGCCTGCTTGGAGGTCGCCGTGCAGCGATTGATGGGCAACACGATGAGCAAAATCAAAGCATCGGTGAGGGCTTTTGCTCAACAACGTTTTGGCAAGAAATGACTAAATCCGCAACTCGGGCGAAGGCTTGGGTTGCGGTTTTTTTCATTTCCTGTATTCCTTGGGCGACATTCCCGTCACACGCTTGAAGTATTTGCCGAACAGCGACTGGTCGGCGAAGCCCATCTCGTCTGCAATTTGGCTGATGCTCATCTCGGTGGAGCGCAGCAGAGCCTTGCT
>JAFRRE010000073.1 GCA_017428285.1 Bacteroidales bacterium
AGCATAACCGCAATTAGGATTATTGATTTTGCAATTGTTTTCATAACTATTTAATTTTTAATGTTTAAACTCATATTCAATGATTAAGCCCACCCTGGGTACAAAACTTTTGCTGTCAAAGATAAACACAAACTGATTCGCATCCTTATTGGAAGTCACCCCTAGCCAGGCCATTCCATAAAATCCTTGATAACAGTGCCATTTATAGCCCAGCGTGAAGGAAAAGTCGTAAAAATTGTCCACCCTGACCCTTTCTGCGGTCTCTTCCAGACAATATTTGCCCAAAAGTCCATAGTTCACGCCTCCGAAAAGGCCTTTGTAGAAATAGCACTTCACGCCGACATCGAATCCTATGAAAGGATTGTCGCCGACGCGTTCCTTACCCGCATAATGCCCTTTATGAAAGAATACCTGGTTGCAGCCATCATACCCTATGGCGGCATTGACAGAAACGAATTTATACTGTATTTCGGTTCCGATTCCAACCATTCCACCCAGATTGGTATAATTCCCCAAACCGGCATACACCGATGGGGTGATTTGTGCCTTTGCCGAAAAACAGCAAAGCAAAGCGATGACCACTATGGCCAAAACCCGCTTATTGAAACTAATTATTTTCATAACTTATTGATTTTGAAATAACAAAGCAATTATATTGCAAAAATTAGGCCAAAAATGGTTTTCTCAGTGGTGTTGTTGGTTCATCTAAACATTTCCTCCGTAAGGATAAGCGTATAAGTCCTAGTGCCATCATACCCTTCATCATCAGGGCTGCATGTCCATGCCTCTCGCGTGAAGAAATACCGCTGCGCATTGCTTGCATTCTCGTCATGGCGATAAGTAATGGTGGCTGCATCATCAGAACTGCGCGTAAACCTCACGCTGTCGAAATCCGACATAAGCTGCGTGAAAGCTTGCTCTTCAGTAACAGTAGTGGAAGAGCCGCCGCCCGCCCTGAAAGAGCTGATAGTCGTTTTGTCGAACACATCGCCAGAATTGCTGGCATAAGGACTCGTGTAACAAACCTCGTTTGTCCCATTCCATCCTGTCAGCACAAGCGTGTCGTTGTCGTTGTGAGCAATCTCAAAATCGACATTCACCATATACTCACAAGAGCTCATTGTAAAAGTCATTGCCGCCAAAAACACCAGCAGCGTTCCGAATCTGAATTTTCTGTTGTTCATAATACTTTAATTTTAGGTATTGATAATTTGATTTCAAGTTTCGCAAGTTCAAAAAAGATGAAATAATGATGAAAAAAAGAGCACAGGGCAATCCGTATGTTGCGGAAAATTAGTAACTTTGAGGTGTCAAACAAAAAGATACTAAGCCCTATGCCCAGCAACAAAAGTACGAACATTTTTTCAGAGATAGGCAAGTTTTTCAAGGAAAATGATTCCCCGAGTGCGATGAATGCGATAATGGATATGACGAAGGCCCTGCGGCTGTCCGAGAAAAGGCTTTTCGGCAGCGAGAGCAAATGCAACTGCAAGCTGACGCAGCTGCAGGTACTCGGATTGCTGTTGTTGTTTCCCTGTTTCATGGTTCGCAATGCTTACAACTACGGCAAGTCGTCTCTAAGCGGCCTGTTTGGCTGCGGGAAGGACATGTTCTACAGGTTCATCTCCAACGAGTCGTACGACTGGCGCAAGATCCTCGCCACCGTGTCCGTCCAACTCTGGAACAAGAGCCAAGAGAAACGGACCGCCAAAAGCGCGGAGCCGGTCTGCCTGATGGTAGACGACACGGACTATCCCAAGCGGGGCGTCCAGACCGAACTCATCGGCAAGATATACTCCCACGTGACGCATTCGATGGTGCTCGGCTTCAAGGGGCTGTTCGTCGGCATAACCGACGGCGTCAGCCAGATGCTGCTCGACTTTGCCCTTGTGGGCGAGGAGGGCAAGAACGGGAAGCACGGCATGAAGCAGAGCCAGCTTGACGCGCGCTTCTCCAAGGAGCATGCGGAGGATTCCCATACCGCCAGGCGCATCGAGGAGTACGGCCAGAGCAAGATCGCCCTGATGATCGGCATGGTACGCCGCGTCATCAAGCGCAAGATACGCTTCGACTACGTGCTGGCCGACAGCTGGTTCGCCTGCGCCGAGGTCGTCCGGTTCATCACTTCCCGCCATGTCGGATGCCACTACCTCGGCATGATAAAGATGGGCAAGACAAAGTACGCGTATAAAGGCGGGGAATACACAGCCAACCAGCTCGTCGCCCTTCTCGACAAGCCAAAGAAGGGGCGCTGCTACTGCCGCAGGTTGGGTTGCCACTACATCACCGTGGACGTGGGCTTTGCCGGGCGCAGCGTACGGCTGTTCTTCTGCAAGCGGAACAAGCAGGGCAAGTGGAGCGGGCTCATCACCACGAACCGCAAGCTCGACTTCCTCGAGGCCTACAGGATCTACTCCATGCGCTGGTCCTTGGAGGTCGTCTTCAAGGAGAGCAAGCAGAATCTCGGATTGGGCAAGTACCAGATGCGCAACTTCTCCTCCCAGATCGCAATGACCGCTATCACAGCCATGCAGTACGACCTGCTCTCCACGGCCAGACGCTTCTCCGACTACGAGACCGTGGGCGGGCTCTTCAAGGATGCCACCTTTGGTAGCATCGAGCTCACTCTCACCGAGAGAATCTGGAACACGGTGCTTGTGCTCGTCCGTGAAATCGCGGAATGCTTCAGCATCGAGGATGAACATATCCTCGATATGCTTGTCAATCGCTCGGACAAACTCAATCATCTTGTTGAAATCTATCAATTAAAAATAGCAAGTTAGCAACTTGCGAAACTTGAATTAATTTCTATTTTTGTAAGCCATACCACTCTTGGGAGCGTGGTGCCAATGAAAATACTAACGGTCTTATCAGGCAGTATATCCCAAAGGGTACGGACTTTAGTGAAGTAACCAACAAGCGTATTAAATGGATTGAAAAC
>JAFRRE010000074.1 GCA_017428285.1 Bacteroidales bacterium
GAGTTGGACGACTTTTTCAGTGAATTTGCCCTCATCCGCTACCGCGTGATGGTCGAGGTGGAGTATTACATCGCCTTGTGCGAGCTGCCCCTGCCCCAACTCGAGGCCTTCGACGGCGACTACGACGACCTGCGCGCCATCTACGAGGAGTTCCAACTCGAAGACGCACTGGAAATCAAGGAAATAGAGAAAGAGACCAACCACGATGTGAAGGCCGTGGAATACTTCCTGAAACGCCGCTTCGACGAACTCGGCCTGACCGAGTTCAAGGAGTTCCTGCACTTCGGCCTCACCTCGCAGGACATCAACAACACCGCCGTGCCGCTCTCGATGATGGAGGCGCACAAACTCGTGGTGAAACCCGCCTTGGAAGACCTCGTCGACAAACTGAAAGGCATGGCCGAGGAATGGCGCGACATCCCGATGCTGGCCAAGACCCACGGTCAGCCCGCCAGCCCGACGCACTTGGGCAAGGAGATCTACGTCTTCGTGGAGCGCCTCAACGACCAGATGAAGATGTTGAACAGCGTGCCCTTCACAGCCAAGTTCGGCGGCGCCACGGGCAACATGAACGCCCACAAGGTGGCCTACCCCGACATCGACTGGCCTGCCTTTGCGAAGAAGTTCGTGGAGAAGAGTCTGAAACTCAAACGTCAGCAGACCACCACGCAAATCGAGCACTACGACTACATGGCCGCCTATTTCGATGCCTTGCGCCGTGTGAATACCATATTGATTGACCTCTCGCGCGACATCTGGCTCTACGTGTCGATGGAATACTTCAAGCAGAAGATCAAGGCAGGTGAAGTCGGCTCGTCGGCAATGCCCCACAAGGTAAACCCCATCGACTTCGAGAATGCCGAAGGCAACCTCGGCATGGCCAACGCCATCCTCACCTTCTTGAGCACCAAACTGCCCATCAGCCGCCTCCAGCGCGACCTCACCGACTCCACCGTCACCCGTAACATCGGCGTGCCGATGGCCCATACACTGATTGCGCTCAAGTCGCTGATGAAGGGTTTGGACAAACTCTTGCTCAATGAAGACAAGATTCGCCAAGACCTGCAGCAAAACTACGCCGTGGTGGCCGAAGCCATCCAGACCATCCTCCGCCGCGAGCAGGTGGAAGGTGCCTACGAGTTACTGAAAGGGCTTACGCGCACCAATAAACACATCGACAAAGCCGCCATTGACGAGTTCATCAAAGGCCTGCCGGTGAGCAAAGAAATCAAGATGGAGCTGATGGCCATTACGCCGGAAAACTATACTGGTTACAACTACTAAATACTGCAAAGATGGACAACGGTTTCATTCCACCTCATGGGCACTATCAAGAACTGCTTTCTTACAAGAAATCGGCGATTGTGTATTCTGCAACAGTCAAGTTTTGCGAAAGGTTTATCAGCATCAAGGACAGAACCTATGATCAAATGGTACAGGCCGCTCGTTCGGGAAAGCAAAACATCATTGAAGGCTCTAAAGCTTCTGGAACTTCAAAAGAAACTGAAATTAAACTTACAAATGTAGCAAGAGCTAGTTTGGAAGAATTATTGGAGGATTACAAAGACTACATTAAAAACAGGAAAGAGGTAATTTGGGACAAAGATAGTAAAGAAGCTTTGTATGTCAGAAAACTTGCCTATACGAAAGACGAGTCATATGAAAACACATATGAGCAATTCATTGAAACCAGAAGCGGTATTGTTTGCGCTAACATCATCCTATGCCTAATTCACCAATGCAACTATCTTCTTGACCAACAGATTAGGAGATTGGAAGAAGATTTTATCAAAAGCGGTGGGTTAAGAGAAAGAATGTATCAGGCAAGGAAGAACTATAGAAACAACACTCTTCCATCACAAGAAACCTCAGATAACAAGGAAAACAACGAAAAGGAAGAGAAGCCCTCCCCTCAAAACGACAATAATGAGAAATAGGATAGGTCGGCATAAGTCCTATAGGACCTATAAGACCTATAATTGATCAACCAACAATATCCAAACTATGCAAAGACAGTCCAAAACCTTTTCCCGAGTTTTGTCGTATATAAAACCCTACTGGGGCAGCATCGTCTTGAATCTGGTCTTCAACCTGATGACCATTTTCTTCTCGCTGTTCTCCTTCGCCTTGGTCGGGCCGTTCCTCACCTTATTGTTCAAGGAAGGTGCGGTGGAAGTCATGGCCAAGCCCGAGTTCTCTTTCACCTCCGACTACCTGATGGGCTACCTCAACTGGTTCATGAGCAGCCTCATCGCAAGTGGAGGCAAATACCATGCGTTGGTCTTCATGTGCCTGTTGCTGCTTGCGGCCTTCTTCTTTCGTAACCTCGGTAGATTTTTCGCCTGCTACTTCATGGCCAATGTGCGCGTGGGAGCCGTCCACGACTTGCGCCGCGATGTGTATAACAAAATCCTCATCCTGCCTCTCTCCTTCTACCACAGCCGACAGAAAGGCGACACCATCGCCCGCATCACCACCGATGTGCAAGAGGTCGAAGTCTCGATTTTGAACTATTTGGAGATGCTTATCAAAGACCCGCTGACCATCCTGTTTTTCTTCCTCTTCATGGTGACCTTAAGCCCAAAATTGACCCTTTTCGTGCTGATTGTCTTGCCATTGGCAGGTCTGATTATCGGCAAGGTTGGTAAAATGCTGAAGAAGGAATCAAAGGAAGGGCAGACCAAATTGGCGGGCATCATCTCCACCGTGGAGGAAACCATTTCTGGCTTGCGTATCATCAAGGCTTTCAACGCCATACGCTATTCCAGTGACAAGTTTGAAGAACAAAACGCCGATTATACCAAGGTGCTTCGCGGCATCCACCGCAAGCGTGACATGAGTTCCCCGATGAGTGAGTTTCTCTCGTCTGCGGTGGTCATCCTCGTGCTGTGGTTTGGCGGCAAGCTCATCCTCGGCGGCAACGGCAGTATCGATGCAGGCAGTTTTATCAGTTACATCGTCGTTTTCTCACAAATCATATCCCCTGCTAAGTCGTTCTCTCAAGGCTATTACAATGTACAAAAAGGTGTGGCCTCGGCGGAGAGAATCTTTGAGATTCTGGATGCCGAAGAGGTCATCACCGAGAGAGAGAACGCCATTGAAATCAAAGACTTCAAAGACTGCATCGAATATAAGGATGTGCATTTCAGCTATGGCAAGGACGAGGTCTTGAAGGGTATCGACTTGAAGATTCCAAAGGGGAAATTCGTTGCCCTCGTCGGTGAGAGCGGTGGCGGCAAGTCGACTATGGCCGATCTCCTGCCGCGTTTCTACGAGGTGGGTAGCGGCTGCGTTTGCATCGATGGTCACGACATCCGCGACTACAAGATCGGTGACCTGCGCGGCCTGATGGGCGTGGTGTCGCAGGAGACCATCCTCTTTAACGACACCGTGTTCAACAACATCGCCTTTGGCATGAAGAATGTTTCGAAAGAGCAGGTCATCGAAGCGGCCAAGATCGCCAATGCGCATGAGTTCATCATGGAACTGGAACACGGATACGACACCCGCATCGGTGACCGTGGCATGAACCTTTCTGGTGGCCAGCGCCAACGCTTGAGCATTGCCCGTGCCGTGCTGAAGAACCCGCCCATCCTCATCTTGGATGAAGCCACCTCTTCATTGGACACCGAGAGCGAACGATTGGTGCAGGATGCCTTGTCGAAGGTGATGAGCCAACGCACCTCCATCGTCATCGCTCACCGTCTGTCGACCATCCAGTATGCCGACGAAATCGTAGTACTGCAAAAAGGCCAGATCATTGAGCGCGGCAAGCACGACGACTTGATTGCCCTTGGCGGCGTCTACAAGAAACTCACGGACTTGCAATCCATTGGATAAGCCATGAAAAAGCATTTCACCTTTACCACCGGCGAACACATCGAGGCCGACCTTGAAGACTTGCAACGCCTCTTGCGCGACAACCAGCAGTATTACGAAAACTATCAGGATGTCCTTGGTTCGCTTGAAGACGACGACTACGTGGCGCGTGGCAACGGCTTCTGCGACCGCAAATACAGCGACGATTTCATTGAGGGACAGTTGGAGAAATACGCGCAACGGGTGAAGGAAATCGAGAGATGGATTGCTGAGTGGAAATAGCTTCTTAAAATCTTGCCGTTATCGGCAAAAATTTAGCCTTTTTTACTACGTTTATCTATATAACGGCAAATCATCACATCTCCTTCGCTACTCTTGCCGCCAAGCGAGCGTTGTTCAGCACCAGTTGGATGTTGGAGGCAAGGCTATCGCCGCCCGTGAGATCTTTGATGCGCGCCAGCAGATAGGGCGTCGTTTCTTTGCCATGAATGCCTAACCTCTTGGCATCTGCCACTGCCTCGTCGATGGCGGCGTTGATGCGATCGGCATCCATGGAATATTCCTCTGGGATGGGGTTGGTAACCAGCATGCCTCCACCGAGACCCATCTCCTGCTTAGCAATGAAGGCCTTGGCCACCTCCTCGGGAGTGTTGAGGCGATAATCCACCTTGAAGCCACTCTTGCGGGTGTAGAAAGCGGGCAGTTCTTCCGTGCCATAGCCGATCACTGGCACGCCCTTGGTCTCGAGATACTCAAGGGTGAGTCCCAGGTCGAGAATCGACTTGGCACCGGCACAGATGACCATAACGGGAGTGCGAGCCAGCTCCTCCAGGTCGGCAGAGATGTCCATGGTGGTCTCTGCGCCACGATGCACGCCGCCCACGCCACCTGTGGCGAACACGCGGATGCCAGCCAAGGCAGCAATAATCATCGTCGTGGCCACCGTTGTGGCGCCATCTTGTCCGCGTGCCACAAGCACAGGCAGGTCACGGCGCGAGGCCTTGGTGACAGCGGTGCCTTTTTTGCCCAAATATTCAATCTCCGACGGGGTTAAGCCTGCCTTCAGGCGGCCACCGATGACGGCGATGGTGGCAGGCACGGCACCTTTGTCACGGATGGTCTGCTCCACCCGCAACGCCGTCTCCACATTCTGTGGATAAGGCATTCCGTGGGATATGATGGTCGATTCGAGAGCCACGACGGGCTTCCCGTTTTGCAATGCTTCAGCCACTTCGGGCGAGAGATCAAGGTATTTGTTCATATTATTTGGTTCTATATTCAACTTCGTTTTTTTGACACGGGACTACGGGACGCGGGACACGGGACAAGTTCAATGTCTCGCGTCTCGTGTCTCTCAGTCTCGCGTCCAGTGTTGGTTTACGGTATCAGGACTTTCAATGTTATGTTTTGCACAGAGCAGACCGATATGCGCGGCTTCTGCGATAGTAGCTTCTGGACCAGCATGTATAATGCCGGCCATGAGCGCATCGCCGGCGCCAGTGGCATTCACCACATGACAAGGCAGAGCAGGAAAATGGTGTTTGGCGTCGCCCTCAACGACTGCCAACCCATCCGCTCCGAGGCTGACAAATCTTCTATTGACACCTTGCAAGTCGGCAAGGATGGCATTTTCGATTTGATTGCATTTCAGCGTGAAGAAACGCTTTTTGACCGACATCGCCATGGCCTCTTTGATTTTGATGGCCTTGGCCCCCGAAACGGTATCCACATAAAGGGGCTTGTCGGTATGATCAATGAGATAGGCCAAAGTCTCCACGGGGATGTTGGCATCGGCAACGAAGGCATCGACATCGCCCAACTTTTCCATTTTTAGGGCCAGCCATTCGGGAGTGATGCCATCGGCAGCAGCCATATCTGCCACGCCACCGACCATCTCGCCGTCACAGTCGTTGATGCTCAAGAAACAAGAGCGTGCACCTGGATGAGCATAGTCACAGAGGTTGATGTCGATGTGGGCTTTACGGCAACTCTCGGCGGTGAAACGGCCGAAATCGTCGCCACCGAACAAGGTCAGGAAGACGACCTCGTCGCCCAGCAGCGCAAGGTTATGGGCAATGTTACGCCCTACCCCACCCGCCATCAGGCGCACCGTGCCAGGGTTGGAGTCGCCAGGCACAAAGACACTGAAGCTCGTGGCGATAATGTCGGCATTCGCTCCGCCGATCACACAAATTCTCATGGCTTAGTGTTTTTATTACAGCTGTTGTTGTTGGGGCAAAAATACGAAAAAGTATAGATTCCACAAATATTTGGGAATGTTCCATAAGCCTATGCTTCAATTCGGCGCAGTCTTTTGTTTTCTTCGCAGCGAGAAAACTGCAATTGCAACCTCCACATTCAAGGAACTTATGCTATTTTTGCATTATTAAACAAACAACAACCATGTTGAAACTCATCATCGATTCTGCCCATTACACCGAAGTACTCGCTCGAGTTCCCAAGGTCAAGCGCAGCCTTTGGATTGGCACCTCCGACATCAAGGACCTGTATGTCAAGGTGGGCTCTCAAGCGAAGCCTTTCCTTGCGGTTTTGGCAGAACTCATTAAAAAGGGCGTTGAGGTGCGGCTCATTCATGCCAAGGAGCCGGGCCCAGCGTTCCGTGTGGACTTCGACAAATACCCAGCCTTGTTTGATGGCTTGGAGAGGGTGCTTTGTCCGAGGGTACATTTCAAGATTCTGGTTTTCGATGGCCAAGTAGCCTACATTGGCAGCGCCAACCTCACCGGTGCAGGAATCGGCATGAAAGGCGATGGTACGCGTAACTTCGAGGCCGGCATTCTCACCGACAACCCCGAGCTGGTTGAACAAGCCATGAACCAATTCGATGATGTTTGGATAGGCAAACACTGTAAGTATTGTAAAAGGAAGGAGTTTTGTGAAGACCCCATCGGATAATATTGGTTTTTCTTTACCGAAAAAAGTAGATGGCGATACTTCGTCCCGAAGTTCGGCAACGACCTGTGGGAGGTCATTGAACGTAGGTGTTTTTTAGGGTATATAGCGATAAAAAAATAAAATTGACCCAACTCACGCAAAAATATTTGCACGAGTTGCTATTATTTTGTATATTTGCAGCGGATTTAAGTACTACTAACGCAAAAATATTTGCATGAGTTATGATTATAGACAGTTTTATCATCGAGGGATTTTCCAACATTAAGCAAATACGATTGGACGTTGGGAAAATCAACGCCCTCATCGCCCCTAACGGTTATGGCAAGAGCAATGTTCTCAATGCCATCAGTTTTGGTTTGATGTATCTGAATGCTAATGAAGAAACAAAAGGCCAGATGCTTCGAAGCCGCTTTCTCCCCATTAATGTCTCAATCGAGGAAAAGAAGTTCCACTTTGAGATTCTTGGTCGATTACAGCGTGAGGGACGTACAGAGCTTGTGCAGTATGGCTATGAATGTCAGTGGGCAGAGGGCGCGATTCCTGGCTATGTGCTTTCGGAGTGGCTAAAGATTAAGACGGAGGGTGAGCAACGCTATCGACAAATGATAAACAGACAGGACGGCTACTACTCTATGATTGTTCCGTCGGCTATGGGTCGCTGTAACAAACCTTTTGCCGCCACCCCTCAACAACTTTCCCTGCCCCTGATAGCCAGCGGTGGATTGTTCCTGTCGGACTTAGCCAAGGAGATATGTAGCATAAGCATCCCGAACCTGCATACCTTGGATAACCCCGAATCGTATTTCTCTATAGATGGGGGCAACGGAATTGCCATGCTCGGTGGCATGACTTTAAGCGAATACATCTATCGGATGAAGGAAACAGATGCTGATAGCTTCAGCATCTTGTCAGATGGTATTAAGCAGCTGATTCCTGGCGTGGTGTCATTCGAACCAGATGAAATAACATTGAGTGACGGACGCAGCAAAGTCTATGATATAAGAATACAGGAGGAGTTTAATTCACAACCCACCAGTATTCGGTTGTTGTCAAGCGGTAGTAAGCGTATGATTTTCATATTCACATTGTGTATGGCTGCTCAGAAGCAGAGCATACCAATGATTATGGTCGAGGAACCAGAAAACTCTGTCCATCCAAAGCTGATGGAGGATTTTCTTCTTACCATACAGGCATACGCATCAGACACCAAGATCCTGATGACGAGCCACTCGCCCTATCTGATGCGTTATATGCAGCCAGAGCAAATGTATTTTGGTCTTCCCAAGCATGACGGACTTGCTCATTTTGCGAAGGTTAATCCATCTAAACTGAAATATCTGTACAAATATGCTGGCGACATGGAACTGACCTTTGGCGAGTTCATGTTTGACTTTATGCTCGACATGGAAAATGACAGCGAGAAGTTAACATCTTTCTTCAAATAAAACAAGGCGATGGCGAAAAAGAAATTAGTTCCATTGAAGACTGGATTCTCGATGACGTGCATGGCGTTTGTAAATTCCTTCGATTGAAGCAAGTTCCTTCATCGTTGAAGGGGATGATTGGGTATCAGAAATTGCTGGATTTGTATAATAAGGCTCGTAAAACCTACAAGAAGGGATATGAAACCAAGGAACTCATCGATGCCCTTGATATGTGTACCATCCGTAATAAGCGGCAAGACGAGCTTGCGCCACTGGAAAAAGCATTAGGCATAGTCATGCCATAACAAATCCCTGGGCATCGTATGGTTTTTCAAACAACCGGCCTCTCTTGACAAACGATGTCTGGATGCCAACTGCTATCCGTCGGATTTCAATTATGAGGCATTGGATTAAAAAACAATAATTGTTTTTCGAGCCTGTGCTTTAATTCGGCACAGGCTTTTGTTTTCTTTGCAGCGGAAACAACACAAGCGGTCTGAAAATATGTCAAATATCAGTTTGTTTAATAGAAATGATTATTTTTGCAGCAAATTCGCAACGGCATTATGCCTATGCGAGTATGACATATAGCACACTTGCTGACCATTCGGCTCGGTTAAATCTGGTAAATTCAACCCTTGAAGCACGAATAAGTCATAGCAGGTTTGTAGCCTTTTCGGAGGGCACAGACCGCTTTGCTTGTTTCGCTTCAAGGCCCACCAGAGCCGAACCGAGGAAACGACAAAGGGATTTCGTGTTCTCCCTTTTTGTTGTAGAGCACGGCGGAAATGCGGAAACCCGTTAGTGGAAGCGAACTTTAAAACAAATCACTATGTACCAATTAAATTTCCCAAACGGCAATGTGCAGACTTACAATTCTTCCGGCGAGTTGCAAAACGCCGCAAGGCTTTTAGGCGGAGAAGCACGGATCATTAGTAGCAAAGTCTACGCCTTCGTGCCGAAAAAGTAAGCCGATGGAGACTGGCGCAAAAAGTCAGTCTCCTTTTTCCATGAAAACCTAAAATGAGAGAAAAATGTTTACTTTTGTCTCAATTATCATATTGGCGTTATGGCTACAAGTGCAAAACCTGAACTGGCTGCCCATGAAAAACTACCAATGCAAGAAATGTGGCATTCTAATTAAAACAGAGCGACAGCCCAATGCGTTCAATTGCCGTGCAGGAAACTACCACGACTGGAACGACCTCGGCGAAGTCGGCTGCGAGAACTACCGATGCAAGAAATGCGGTCTTCTCGTCGAAAGCAAGAGCACCCCATCTTCTTTTGGATGCACTGCTGGAGGCTACCACAATTGGCAAGATTTATGTCCGATAGGCACCGATGTCTATCAATGCAAGAAGTGTGGCATTCTGTTGTATGCCTCAAAGTCGCCCAATGAATTTGACTGCCCTTCGGGTGGGTATCATCAGTGGAATAAGATGAATTGAGGTGGTCTTTAATAATACGACGAAATATTTATAAAACTATAATAACTATGGAGAAGTTTGGAAAATACAATGAATTGTTGAATACATTATTTGACCTATGGGAAAAAAGTTATGATGAGAACGACAGAGAAAAATTCTGCCGAGATGGGCTTATGCTTAAATTCAATGATTCTATCAATGTAGATGAACTATGGGAAAAATCGCCAAGGCGCATATTGTTTCTGCTCAAAGACAATCCTGATGGTAAACATGATACTCGGTTATGGCTAATAGACAATAACAATGGAAACAAAAATAGAAATCTGAAAACACAATTCATTAAAAAGATAGCGCAAGCCTTCTTTGGGCTAATATATTGTAAATATGATAACACGGGTCGAATTAACAATAATGTAGTTAACTCACATGACATGATAGATGTTGTTAAGAAAACGTGGAACGAGTTACCTTTTGCTTTTGTAGAAGCAAAGAAAGTGGCCGGTGGAAAAACCGTTTCTGAGAGTCAGTTAAAGAAAGCCCTTCAACGTGATGCTGTATTCATTAATGAAGAGTTTGGTATTCTTCGTCCAAACGTAATTGTCTGTTGTGATAGTACTGGTGATGCTTTGTTTGATTTCGTGACGACAGAGTTTCTCAATAGCAAAGAAAAACCTCAAGAGTATGGAGGAAATTACATTTTAGAAAATGGTTATGTAGTGCCAAATCTTAAGACTCACCTTAGATATTATACCTCTAATAAAACTGTAGTAATTAAATCTTACCATCCTTCTGCCCGTGTCGGATGGAAATTTCTTGAAAAAATATTCAGTCCATATAGAGCTTTTATAAGAGACCATCCAGATTTTTGAAAAACGAAGAATTATTCACTTGTATAGATTTCCTAAGCCTATGCTGCAATTCGGCACAGGCTTTCTTTTTCTTTGCAGCGTTAAATCGTAACGTACTATGACCATACAAGAAATCTACAACTCACAGCCCGTCAGGAAGGTGGAGTACATGATTCTCGACTGTCAGCGGCAGAGCGAAAAAGGCATGTGGGGCATGGAAACAGGAAGAGTAGCCATCCAAAACCTTTTGGGCATCAGGAAAACCATCTTGAACGAAATGTTCGTGATGGACGACAATTATTTGCAACTGCTCAGTGACTTCAACGAGGCCATGATGCAACAGATGATAGAAATGCGCCATCGTACAATAGCACTTTATGAGTCGGTGGCCAAAGCAGGATTGCCAGGAACCATCGAAGTGGAAGGCAAATGCTATTTCGGCTACGACTATCCTCCTTTGCATCCTATTCAAGACGAACGCGCCAAACGGATGTGGGACATACTAAATGGAACAATCGATGACTTTATTCCCTTGTACAGTGACGGATTCGGACAATTCCGTATTGAGACCTATCATTCCCCCGTCCCAACAATAGAATCCGAACATCAAATGCTATATTTGAGTGAAGAAACGGACAATTGGAACGAGGGTTTAGACGGAAAACTGACAAAAGACATGCATCTTATATTCGCATTCCACGACCTTTTCGAGCACATGGAATTCGCCATTTTTGACCTCCTTTGGGTGCGCGACTTCAATATCGAACTGAATGTTGAAATCTCATAACAATACAACGA
>JAFRRE010000006.1 GCA_017428285.1 Bacteroidales bacterium
CGGCTACAACGGCTTCACCGACGACCTGACTACCTTGTTACCCGAAGACGATGCCGCCACGGCCAACTGGGGCGAGGGTTGGCGCATGCCCACCCAAGCTGAATTCCAGGAACTGCTCGACAACACTACGGTCACCTGGACGACCCAAAACGGCGTGAACGGCCGACTCTTCACTGCAAGCAACGGCAACAGCCTCTTCTTGCCCGCTGCTGGCTTCCGCTACGGTAGCGATCTCGACGACGCAGGCAGCTACGGCTACTACTGGTCGAGTTCGCTCTACACGGGCAGCCCGCGCGGCGCGTGGGCTCTCGGCTTCTATTCGGACTACTACTTCATGGGCAGCTACTACCGCTACTGTGGTCAATCTGTCCGACCAGTGCGTTCGGGTCAGAACTAACCTTTGTTCCGTTACGGGCACGAGCGAAAGGTTTGTCTTAATCCTAGAATACGAATATCACTCAAGAGAACAATTTCAAAAATAATAAAATGAAAAAACTCATGCTCTGTATTGGACTCTCGGCTGCCTTGTTGGGCTGTACCCACAAGCAACCGGAAATTATCGAACAACCGCAACCGGAGGAATTCAAGTTCCTCGTGGATGAGTTCGCCGATTTGAGAATCATGCGTTACCAGATCCCCGACTGGGACCAGCTGACGCTGCAACAGAAAGCCTACCTCTATTATTTGGGTGAGGCCGCCAAATGTGGTCGCGACATCCTCGCCGACCAGAATTTCAAGTACAACCTCTGCATTCGCAAGACTCTTGAAGCTGTGCTGAATTCTTATCAAGGGAATCGTGAAAGCACTGAATTCCAGAATTTTATGGTCTATGCCAAACGCGTTTTCTTTAGCAACGGCATCCATCATCACTATGCCGAGGACAAATTCTTCCCGGAGATCTCCGAGGCCTATTTTGCGGATTTGGTCAAAGGCAGTGATGCCGCGCTACTTCCTTTAAACGAAGGTGAAACCGTCGATGAATTCATCGCTTTCCTGACGCCGGTGATCTTCGACCACGTCCTCTATAAGATGCGCCGCAGCAGCGAGGAGGACATCATCGCCAACTCCGCGGTGAACTTCTATCAAGGCAACCTGACCAAGAAAGAAGTGGAGAAGTTCTATAACAAGATGCGCAAGCCCAAAGACCCGACTCCGATTTCCTACGGCCTGAACTCCAAACTGGTGAAGGAAAACGGCAAGATCTATGAGGATGTCTATAAGGCAGATGGCCTTTATGGAGAGGCTATCAAAGCCATTATCGGCTGGCTGGAGAAAGCCAACGAAGTAGCTGAAAACGACATCCAACGTGACTATACCCGTAAACTCATTGAATACTACAAGACTGGTGACCTGAAGACTTGGGATGAATACAATATCGCTTGGGTGCAGGACTCTGTCTCCATGATCGACTACGTGAATGGATTCATCGAGGATTATGCTGACCCGATGGGCATGAAGGCCACTTGGGAGTCCAACGTCAACTTCAAGGATCTCGAAGCGACCAAAAACTCAAATATTATCAGCGAAAATGCCCAATGGTTTGAGGATCATTCCCCTGTAGATCAGAGGTTTAAGAAAGAACAATGCAAGGGTGTCTCGGCGAAGAGCATCAATGTCACCACCTTGGGTGGCGAGTGCTTCCCTTCACCTCCGATTGGCATCAACCTGCCCAATGCTGACTGGATTCGCAAAGACTATGGTTCAAAATCAGTGACCATCACCAACCTGATGATTGCATACGACAAGGCTGCCGAGGAATGCCCCAAGAGTGCCTTGAAGGAATTCGCCTATTCTGAGGAAGAGGTGGAACTGTGCAAGAAATATGGCTCTGAGACGGATATCGTCCATACCACACTGCACGAATGTCTTGGTCATGGTTCAGGCAAACTGTTGCCGAATACCCAACCTGGCGCTTTGAAGGAGTTTAGCTCTACCTTGGAGGAAGCCCGTGCCGACTTGTTTGGCCTGTATTATCTCGCTGATCCCAAGATGGTGGAATTGGGCGTGATCTCCGATCCTGAAGCCTATAAGGCCGAGTATTGTGGCTATATCCGCAATGGCATGATGACCCAGCTGGCTCGTGTGGAGTTGGGCAAGGATGTGACGGAAGCTCACATGCAGAACCGCAAGCTCATCTCCGAGTGGTGCTATGAAAAAGGTCTGGCCGACAATGTCATCGAGAAGAAGGTGGAAAACGGCAAGACCTATTTCGTCATCCATGACTTTGAGGCGCTGCGAGGCTTGTTCGGTGAATTGCTCGCCGAGGTGCAACGCATCAAGAGCGAAGGGGACTATGCCGCTGGCAAGGCACTCGTCGAGAAATATGCCGTCAAGGTGGATCCTGAACTCCACAAAGAGGTGAAGGAACGTTACAACGCCCTAGGCTTGAAGCCATACGGCGGATTTATCAATCCAGTGATCACTCCTGTCGAGAAGGATGGACAAGTGGTGGATTACACCGTGGAGTATCCCGATGACTTCGTCGCTGAACACCTGGATCTTGGAAAGAACTACAGTTTCTTGCCAGCCAAGCATTAAAACCTCAAAGTAAGGTTACCCATCACGTTGAACCCTGCCATCGGGATGTAACCGATTTGGTAGTAGCGGTTGTCGTTGGGATGGCCATAACTGTCGCAGATGGCTGAATACACCCAACCGCTGGCAGCGTAGTGCTTGTTGAAGACGTTGTTGAGATTCACTCTGACCAGGGCTTCTTTCACCACTTTCTTCGGCTTGAAGCTGTAGCCGAGGCTGAGGTTTGAGGTGGAGTAGCCTGGCAAGGAGCGGTCGAGGTTCTCGGTGTTGTCGAGGAACATCCTTGAGATGTAGTTTGAATGCCAGGTCGCCTCAAAACCCTTGTGGTGGAAGGTGATGAAGCCGTTCAGGATGGCTGAGGGGGAGAAGGCCAAGGTGGAGTTGTCGTAATGGATGGTCTGGGTTCCGGTGTCCCAATTGTCCCAGTCTTCCACGACTTCGTCGAAATCCTTGATCTTGTTTTGGCTCAGCGTGGCATTGGCCTCAAGGGTGAGCCATCTGGTGGCGTTGACGCCGGCTTGGAGTTCGACGCCCATCCGGTAGGAATCCTTGATGTTGGTGGTCAGTGCCTCCCCGATGTCGCTCACCGCTCCGGTCTGCACAAACTGGTCGGTGTAGTCCATGTAGTACAGGTTGGCGCCTGCCTGCCAGATGTTGCCATTATAGTTATAACCCAACTCATAGTCCAGGAGCTGTTCGGGTTTCGGGAACGGGTATGAGCCATTGTCGGTGAAGTTGTTGCGTTCAGGTTCGCGATGGCTCAAGGCAACCGATGCGTAGGCGTGGTGGTTGTCCGAATTCCATGAAAAGCCGCCTTTGGGGTTGAAGAAATGGTAAACCTCATGGATGTCGAGGGGTTGGTTGTAATAACCGCTCTCGTCGTCATAGAACTTGTCGTTGATACCCGTGGTGACATAGTTGACATGGCGGTATTGCAAGTCGCCGAAAACACTCCATTGGTTGGAGATGTTATAGGTAGCCTTGGCGAAGACATTGCCGTCGAACTTGCTGGCATCGGAGTCGTAGTATTGGTAGTCGCCTTGGGCAAGGTATTGGTTGGCGACATCCTGGTTGGCGATGTATGTCACATAGCCGAAGTGGTTGCCTTGGAAGTTCTGTAGTGAGAGACCGCTGATGAGGTTCCACTTTTCGCTGTTATACTTGGTGTACCAAAGCAGGCCGTAGGTGTCCTGTCGGAGGCCTTTCTTGCGCACGAAATCGGTCTTTTTCACTTGGTTTCCTTCGGCATCGTAGTAGGTCATGCCGAATTTCGAGAGTTTGTTGTTGAAGCGGAACTCCTCATAATAGCCATAGCCGTAGGTGTAATGCAGGGTCATCGTCGTGGCCCAGTGCTCGTTGATTTCCCAAGCTGCGGAGAGGAAGTTGTGGTCCTGCCAGAAGTTGTCGGTGGTCTTGTCCCAGAAGCTGCCGTCGTTCATCTGGTAGCGTTGGGTGAGGTAATGGCCGTTTTCGTCTTTCACGAAATCGCCGTTCTCGTCGGTGACGAGGTATTCATAAAGCGAGTTATACTGGCCGAGTCCCACCTTATAAAGGTCTTCGTAGGTCTTGATGCCTGTGGTCGCGCCGTAGGTGCCATCCATGAGGCTGAGGTTGTTGTCGCCTGCTGTCACGCCGTTCCAGGCTTGTCCGGTTTTCTCGAAGTTGCCGATGTTCTTATAGCGGATGATGAAGTTTTTCCCCATCCAGGTGGCGCCGCCGTAGTAGCTGCCGCTGCGACCCGAGGTGCCATGGATGAAGCCGTCGGTGCTGGTCTCATGGTAGGCGCCGTCGATGACGAGGTGGTTCCAAAGCATTCCCGTGGAGGCCTTTAAGCCGAAGTTGAGGGTGTTGAACGAGCCGTAGGAGCCAGTGATCTCGGCGCTTGGAACCATTGAAGGCGTTGCCGAAGAGAGTTGGATCGTTCCTCCGAAAGCGCCGTCGCCGTTGGTGGAGGCACCAACGCCACGTTGGATCTGCACTTTCCCCAGCAAGGAGCCGTAGCTGTTCATGTTGGCCCAGAACACACATTGGTCTTCAGGTGAATTGAGCGGCACGCCGTCGAGGGTCACGTTGATGCGTGAGTCTCCTGCGCCACGGAGACGCATGTAGGTGGTGCCGGTGCCGACACCGTTTTCACTCCAGGCGATGATGCCTGGGGTCTTGGAGAAGAGGAAGGGTAGCTCTTGACCTGTCTTGGAGAAATCGTTCAACTCGCTTTTGTCGATGTTGGTCACGGCAAAAGGAGCGGTTTGTGGGATTTGCACACCACTGATGACCACTTCATTGAGTACTTCAAACTTTGTGGTGTCGTAAACTGCGTTGTTGTTTTGGGCATTCACGCCTGCTGCGATGAAGAGTGCAGTAATGCCAATAAAAAACCTTTTCATTTAATGAACTGTTAGTTAGTTGATTATAAATGTAAAGGGGATTGTTTGAATCTATCCATTCCCTACGCCGGCATTACCCGGATCAGGTAAAAGGGTATGATCTCAGCCTGTCTTTCAATCCTCACGGATAAGGCACCCCTAATTCGATGGCAAAGATATGGAAAAACGGAAAACGGAGAACGGAAAACTGAAAATTTTCCGTTTTCCGTTTTCCGTTTTCCGTTTACTTGTGGAAGGTTAGCATCGGGATGTGCAGGTCGAAAAAGTCGTTCTTGGTGACTTTGTCGCGGAAGAAGATGTCCCAGATGCGTTTCCTGTGGGGGATGAAGGCGGCCAAGCTGATGTTGTTCTCGGCGCAATAGGCTTTCATGCCATCTTTGGGGCTGCTGTTATAAACGAGTTTATAGCAGATCTCGCCGTTCAGGTTCATGTATTTGAGGGTCTCTTCGAGTGCCTTCATGGCTTTGGCGGCTTTCGAAGGCTCGCCGTCGATGACGAAGTTGACCACATGGAGATGCAGATGATAGGGCTTCAGGATACTGAAGATACGGGCGATGATGGAGGCGTCGTTCTTGTCGAAGTTGGTCACGTACAACACCTCGTTGTTGGGCTTGTATTGGTATTCCTCATGGATGGAGAGCAACGGCACGGGCGACTTGCTCATGAGACTTTTCGACATGCTGCCTTCCAGGAATCCTTTCCTTCCTCTGCCGCGTGTGCCCATCAGCACGAGGTCGGGCTGGATCTCGCGGGTGAGGTGCAGCAACTGCTGTTCCGGATAGCCGTCCATCAATCGGGTGCTGATCTCGATGTCCTTCAACCCTTCTTTTTCGATGGCTTGTTCAAAATAGGCCACGCTCTTGGCCATCTCGGCCTCGGCGTTGGCTTTGGCGTCGTTCACCTCATAGTGGTCCATATAGGCGTGGAACAGCACGATGGTGCCGCCGGTGGCCCTCAAGAGGTCCAGGGCGTAGGGAACAAGCATTTGGTTTTCTTTGCTGAAGTCGGTGGAAAGGATGATTTTCATGATGTTGCAGATTTAGAAACCGATGAGATAGCAGCCGTATCCAGCGATGGCTGCGACAAGAGCGTTGATGAGTTTGGCTTTCGCGAAGCTTCGCTTGCTTTCGGCAAGAAGCGGGAGGGAGGCATGCCCATCTTGGGAGATGGAGCTGGCCAGCAGTACCGAGAAAGGTACCATGCCGCTAGCGAAGAGGGTGACGAAGAGGAGGTGGGGCCCCGACTCGGGGATGATGCCGACGAGTACTGCCAGCAGGATCATCCACGGGATGTTGGAGTTGATCCACGATTCCATATTGAGGTAGTGGAGGCCGAGCTCGATGACTAGCAGCGCTCCGAAGGTCCAAAGGAAGATGGGAAGGAAATGCTTGCGGATGACGTGATCCCAGAGGTGTTCCTTGATGACGTGCTCGTTGGCGGTGGCGATGAACCACACGACAAAGAGGCTCAACAAGGCGAAGAACAGGTTGATCCAGTATTCGTCGAAGATGTTGAGATGGCTGGCAGTCTCCACGGCTTCGTGCTCATGCTCGTGGTCATGTTCCAGCAGACCGAATGCCAAGGCGATGATGAAGATCACCACTCCCAAGAGCAGGGCGATGCGCTCGGCGCTGGCATGACGTAAGTTGCGGAGCGTGGATTTTTCATGCACGGGATTGCCATGATGATACTCGTCGTGGAGCTGAAATCCCTCGTCGCAGTAGGTGTCCTTGGATCCTTTCTTGGTCAGCAGATCGACAATCCATCCCACCAGGACGGCGACAACGAACAGGGCAGCACAGAGGATGAGGGCGTTCTTCGGAATCATGGCCAGCATCACAAAGGCTTCGTCGCCGGAAGTGGCGATCATCATGGCGATCAGGGCGCCGAAACTCAGCAACTTGTGCGAATACATGGAGACGGCGGCGAATCCGCCCACACAACCTGGGATGATGCCGAGTCCCGCACCGAGGACTACCTGGCCGAAGCGGTGTTTGAGCAGCTTGCTGAAAAGCCTGCCACCAGAATGGATGTTGATGAACTCAATCATCAGCATCATCGTGATCACCAGTCCCGTGATCAAGAAACTGTTTCTCAGCACATCCAAAAACAAATCGACGAAATCGTGCATCATTCCCTGTTTTGAATGGCAAAATTAGAAAAATCTCTTATTTTTGCATGAGTATAATTGCATAAAAATGACAAAAGAGGAGTGTTTTTATTTGGGTCGCGTGGCCAAGACCCACGGCATCAAGGGGGAGGTGACCATCAAGTTGGATGTGGATGATCCCTCCGACTATCTGGACATGAAGTATTTCTTTCTTGAAATCAATAAGGTGCTCACGCCTTTCTTTGTGGAGAAGATCGTCCATAGCGGCGACAAGTTCTTTGTCACCATCCAGGACATCAAGACGGTGGAGGCGGCGTCGGCTTTGACGGGCAAGGAGGTGTTTCTACCCTTGGAGATGCTCCCCAAGCTGTCCGGGAAACAGTTCTATTACCATGAGGTGAAGGGGTTCGTTGTCGTGGATGCCGAGAAAGGGGAGTTGGGTCCTATTCATGAGATCCTGGAATACCCTACCCAAGCCATCATCCAGGTCTTCAAGGACAAGAAGGAGATCTTGATCCCTATCCTCGACCAAGTCATCCAGAAAGTGGATCGCAAAACCAAGAAGCTTTATATCAAAGCTCCTGAAGGGTTGATTGAGATGTATCTCAGCTAGTTTTCCGTTTTCCGTTCTCCGTTTTCCGTTTCTCATGCGTCGTTTCCATTTCAAGCATTTCAGCCTATACCACGAGGCCTCCACGATGAAGGTGGGGACGGACGCGGTGTTGCTGGGGGCTTGGGTGGAGGTAAAGCCTACCGACTGGGTGTTGGATATCGGGACGGGTTGCGGTATCTTGCCTTTGATGTTGGCGCAGAAAGGCATCGCCAAGGTCCATGCCGTGGATCTCGATGAAGCGTCGGCACTGGAGGCGGCAGGCAACTTCGATGCCTCGCAATGGCGCCGGCAGCTGTTCGCCTTCCATGGGGATATCCGGCATTTCGACCTTTGCTGCAAGTACGACTTGATCATCTCCAACCCTCCATTCTTCAGCAACTCGTTCAAATGCGATGCCGACCGTAAAAACCAGGCACGGCATACGGATGTCTCCCTGACGTTTCAAGAGCTGCTTCACGCGGTGAAACGGCTCATGAAACCCGATGGAAGGCTCGCGGTGGTGCTTCCCGCCAAGGAGTCCGTGGATTTTCTGGCCATGGCCGAACGCTACCATCTCTATGTACATCGGCAACAGGATCTCATCCCTGTGGAAGGCAGGGAGGTGAACCGTGTCAATCTGGAGTTGCGATTCGGAGCGCCTATGTGTGTGGAGGTGACTTCGCTGGTGATGCGGCATCAAGACAACAGTCTCACGGAAGCCTATCACGACTTCCTGAAGGACTATTATCTCGGGTGATTATTGCTTGTTTCTAGCCCGTTCTTCTTGTTGCATCAGTTTGTTGACCTTGGCGCGGTCTTCGCCGAAGATATAGACCATGCGGAGGGTGAACGAGTCGTTGTGTTGTTTTTGCAGCGGCTTGATATAGGTGGCTTCGTCGATCATGACGATGGTCTCAGCGGCGTCCTTATAATACATTCGGGTACGGATGGGCCTGAGGGAGTACTGATAGCGTATCTCGGCATGGAGGCCTTCCCAGACGCGTACCCTAAGGTCGGCGCAGATGGTGAAGTCGTTGGGGTTGTAAGTGTTGGAGTTGGCGATGATTTCTGGCACCAGGGTCTCGATAGGGGTGGTCTCCGAGAATCCGGCGCTGTAGATCAGGTCGGAGAGTTCTTCGAAGTCGGACACTTGGCTGATGTCGGGGAGGTTGGGCTGTTCCACTTTCCAGTGCAGCTTGCCGTCGCCGATGCCGATTTGGGTGGAGACGCCATCGACTTTTTCTTTGAGCCCCACGAGACGGCCGTAGGAGACACCGAGGCCGAAGGAGTATCTGGCTTTGTCGGTGAGATAGACCATGACAGGGATCTCAGCGTAGTTGAGTTGAAGGTCATAACTATGTGGATAATAGCCAAGATGCCAGTTGATGGAGTCTTTCTTATAGGCTCCTCTTTGGTCGAAGAGCACTTCGACACCCACTTCCATCCAGTCGGTGACGGAGAACAGGGCACCAGCGCCCACATGGGCTCCAGGTTTCCGATAGCGGTAGCATTCATCGCCTTCCACTTGGCTGATGCTCCCGCCAGCGAAGACTTCGCCCTTGATTACCTGGGCTTTCAGAGTGTTGAAACAAGAGGTGAGTATGGCGATCCCGATGATCAAGAACAGTTTATTCGATTTCATAACCAATCAATTTGATACGCAAAAATACGACAATTTAACGTAGGTTTTGAAAAAATATTGCTTTGATGGGAATTGTTGTCGAGTGCGTCATAGTCGAAGGGGTTGTTGGGTGCATTGGACAACAAGGCTTTTGTCAAACCTGTCATTGCGAGCGAGGAACGAGCGTGGCAACCCAAAGGCTCACCGACCTATAGGGAGGTAATCCACTGTTGGCGATGTTGGATTGCCACGTCGCTCCGCAAGGCTCCGCTCCTCGCAATGACAACTATCGTTCCTCGCTAGCAATGACAGTTATCAGCCACCTCCCTCAAAATTCTAAAGTGGCGAAATTGAAAAATTCTATAATTCTCTAATTCTTGATAAAAATCTCCCACGTGGCGTCAGCTTGGGCGTGAAGCATGGTGAGGCCGTTGAGGATTGTGGCGCCGTGCTCGCGACCATGACGGAGGAACAAGGTCTCTTCGGGGTTGTAGATCAGGTCGAGAAGCACATGGTCGGGGCTGAGGGCCTCGTAAGGAAGGGAAGGAGCCTCTTCTACGTTGGGGAACATGCCAACCGGCGTGGCGTTGATGATCAACAGATGCGTCTTGATGACCTCTGGGCTCAAGTCTTGATAGGTGAAGTCTCCCTTCTCAGGGTCGCGGCTTACAAGATGGCAAGGGATGTGGTGTTTCCGAAGCACGTATTGGACCGCTTTCGATGCGCCGCCAGTGCCGAGGAGGAGGGAGGGGGGAATGCGGAACGGCGTAGCCCTCAACGAAGTGAAACGAGTTAATGCGGAATGCGGGATGAGGGATAAGGAAGCTTCAAGGCCGATGACATCCGTATTAAAGCCTTTCAGGCGCCCGTCGGGGAGGACTTTGACGGTGTTCACCGCACCGACTTCTGCAGCGACGGGATCCAGTTCGTCGAGATAGGGGATGATGGTTTCTTTATAAGGTATGGTAACGTTGAAGCCCGATAGCTTGAGTTGCCGGACCATGGAGAGGTCTTCCAGGTCGTAGTTGTTATACTCGCAATCCAAGCCTTCTCGCTCGAACTTCTTGGTGAAATAGTCCTTTGAGAAAGAATGCCCCAAAGGATGACCGATCAATCCATATTTCATTTTCTGTCCGTTTTCTCAAGACATGTTTTCCAATGGCGGCTCAGGTCAGTGGATCCCGAAGATGGCGCCGAAGCCGAGGGTGCAGAGCACGCCCACGATGATGCCGGCGAGGGCCACGCCGCCGATGACAGCGATCATGCTCTTCTTGAAATCCATGTCGAGGAAGCTCGCTGCCAGCGTACCTGTCCAAGCGCCGGTGCCAGGCAACGGGATGCCCACGAAGAGCAGCAAGGCCACATAGAGGCCGCGACCCGCTTTGGCTTGCAGTTTCTTTCCGCCTTTTTCGCCTTTCTCGAGGCACCAGGTGAAGAAACGCCCGATGACTTTCTTGTCCTTGCCCCATTCCAGCACCCTGCGGGCGAAGAAGAAGATGAGTGGGACAGGCAGCATGTTGCCGATGGCGATGATGATATACGCCCAAAGCAAGTTGAAGTCGGGATTCGCTTCTCGTATTCCGTAGGCTACCGGGATAGCGCCCCTGAGCTCGATCAGCGGCACCATGGCAATCAAAAAAATATAGATATAGTTTTTCATAATTCTCCGTTTTCCGTTTTCCGTTTTCCGTTTTCCGTTTTACCTCCCATTCGGTCGGTGAGCCCTTCGGGGTTCCGTTTTCCGTTTTCCGTTTTCCGTTCAATCAGTTCCATCACCTCCACGTCGTTGGTAATCATCTCCGGGTTGTACTCAATGAAATCCTTGTAGTAGTCGGGATCGGCGGTGAGTGCTTCGTCAAGGTAGGCAAAGGCAGAGGGTCTTTCGCTGCGTTCGAGATAGAGGTAGGCGAGGAGGTAGAGCAGCGAGGGGTCGTTCTCGGTGCGTTCCAGTCCCAGCTTCAGGTAGCAGATGGCCTCGTCGTAGCGTCCGATGTCCGCCAGCAGGTCGCCGAGGAAGAAATACAGGTCCGGGTCGTTGGGTTGGCGCTTTTCGATCTCGAGGAGGCAGGCGAGGGCCTTGTCGTTTTCGTTCACCTTGCGGTATTCGGCGGCGAGGTTGTAAAGGTGGTCGTCGTTGAACGGCTCAAGGCTGTAGGCCTTTTGGAAGTAGCGGATGGCCTTGGAACTCTCGCCCGTGTCGCTATAGACATAGCCTAGACCAGACCAGGCTTCAGTAAGGAATTCATTGATAGTCAGTGCTTTGTTGTATTCCTGCTTGGCATCGATGAAACGGTTCAACCGGTAGTAGCAGTCGCCCAGCGAGGCATGGATCATGGAAGTCTCTACGTTGTGCGCCAGTGCTTCGTTGAGGGAGTCGATGGCTTCCTGGAAGCGGTTGAGGTCGTAGTACGAGTTGGCGATATGCATGTTGGCCCAGAGGTGGGTGGGGTCGATAGCGAGGACGTATTCGTACATCTCGATGGCGTCTTCGAGGCGGTCGAGGCGGCGGTAGATGTCGCCCAAAGCCGACCACGACTCTGTCTCATGGGGATTGCTTTCGAGGCGTTGGTTGAAGTAGGCGATGCCTTCTTCGGTGCGACCGCTGCTGGTGTAGCAGTTGATGAGATCGGTGAATGCATTGCGCATGGTGAGTTCATCGGGGGCGCAGTCGAGCGACTTCTTATAAAACTCGATGGCTTTGTTATGGCTGTCCAGGCATTGGTATTCGTAGCCGATGGCGTGGTAGAGTTCGCTTTTCTCGTCATCGTCGAAGTAACTTAGTGCCATGGTGTAGGTGTCGATGGCTTTTTGGTGTTTCCCGAGGGCAGCATAGCAGGAACCTAGGGTCAGGAAATAGTCCGGCTCGTCGCATTGGGGCTCGATCTGGTCGAGGAGTTGGAAGGCCTGGGTGGGGTTGTTCTCGATGAGAAACTGTCGGGCGTTCTTGATGATGAGGTTGACGTCGTCGGGATGTTGTGCCACGGCGAGATCGACGGCCTCACGCGAGCGTTTCAGGTCGTTGTTCTGCATGTAGTAGTCGATGATGAGCTCAAACTCCTCCGCATCGAAGTAGGCCGGATGTTGGTTCTCCAACATATCCTCGAATCGCGACACGGCTTCATTCGTCATGTCGTCATCGTTCTCATCATCCCAATTCTCGTCGTCGTATATCATCTATTTTCCGTTTTCCGTTTTCCGTTTTCACCTCCCAAACTCTCTCCTTTGCTGCATCGCCCTTCCCAGCGTGACCTCATCGACATATTCCAGTGTGTCGCCCACGGCGATGCCTTTGGCGATGACGCTGACCTTGCCTTTGAAGTCGCCGAGTTGCTTGACGATATAGTAGTTGGTGGTGTCGCCTTCGATGGTGGCGGGCAGGGCGAGGATGATCTCGCGGATGTCCTCCGTCTTCGTGCGTTGCACCAGGTCCTCGATCTTCAAGTCGCTCGGCGAGATGCCCTCGATGGGACTGATGACGCCGCCCAACACATGGTAGAGGCCGTTGAAGGAGGCCGTGTTCTCGATGGCGAGGACATCCCTCATGTCGGCCACCACGCAGAGCGTATTCTCGTCACGCCTTGGGTTGGCGCAGATGGAACACACCTTGGTGTCGGAGATGTTGTGGCAACGCTCACAGAGCATGATGTTGTGCTTCATCTTCAACAAGGCGTCGCACAGCTGTTCCGTCTCGGCATGTTCTTCGTTCAGCAGATGCAATGCCAGCCTGAGGGCGGTCTTTCTGCCCACCCCGGGAAGCTTCGACAAGGCCTCCACTGCGTTTTCCAAAAGCATGCTAGAGTATGTCGCCATGCCGCAAAAGTACAAAAAAAACGGGAGTTTTCGTTGGACGTGCACTTTTAATTGTTAATTTTGCTCATCTGTAGTTAAAAAATTTGAGACAAATGAACCGACTCAATAAATATTTCCACCAATACCTGAACTCCAAAGTCATCTTTGCCATTGACTTTGTCTTATCGGTATTGACTTCAGTGATCATCCTCTTTTCGTTGACATTCTTCTCTTCGGCAATGGTTTACCGAGGCGTGTTCTCGGTCTGGTGGATGCTTGGCTCTGTGGTCGGTACCCTGTTCGGGATGCTGGCTTTTAAATGCTATAAAGTTGTAGTTCGCCATACCACCTTACGTGATTTGGTCAAATTCATCTTGACGCTCTTGGTGAAAGAAGGTGTCATGGGCCTCACGGTCGGGTTGGGAAGTGTCTTCAATTCCAGTGTGGTTGCCGGCTTGATCTGCGACTTGCTGCTCACCTTGTTCTTCTTGATCTGCGTGCGACTGTTGATGTTCATGACCCACGATGCCATCAAGAGCCGCTCCAAATACCTCAATGAACGTCGTCGAGTGCTTATCTATGGTACTTCCGACAAGTCGGCTGCAGCCATCACTCGTTTGCAGCACTCCACCCATTATCAAGTGGTGGGATTCATTTCACCTGACAAGAAAAACAAGAACTTGCGCATCAGCGACCTGCCGGTCTTTGTCTTCCAGAACGACCAAGACCTGGACAATCTCATGGATGGTCTCTCGGTGCGTTCTGTCCTTTTCGCCAGTGAGGAGGATTTGAAGAAGGAGAGCACAGGGTTGATGGAGTACTGCACGAATCACGGCATCCGAGCCTTGATTGCGCCAACGATCGACGAGGTGGTAGGCAACAAGGTGGTGCAAGAACGGGTGCGTGAGGTGAAGATCGAAGACCTGCTGGGTCGCGACGAGATCAAGATCTCCATGGATGAGGTCGTACAGCATTTCAAGGGCAAGGTGGTGATGGTCACAGGCGCTGCAGGTTCCATCGGATCGGAGCTCTGCCGTCAGCTGGCTGGTTTCGGTGTAAAGAAATTGGTGTTGTTCGACAATGCCGAGACGCCGATGCACAACTTGCGTCTGGAGTTGGAGGCGCGTTTTCCTGGCCTCGACTTCATCCCTATCGTGGGCGACGTGCGGCATCCCGACCGACTAGACTATGCCTTCCGCGACTGGCATCCTCAGGTGGTGTTCCATGCAGCTGCTTACAAGCATGTGCCGCTGATGGAGGAGAACCCCTGCGAGGCTGTCATGGTCAACGTGTATGGCACCTGCAATGTGGCAGACAAATGTCTGGAATATGGTACGGAGGAGATGGTGATGATCTCCACCGACAAGGCGGTGAATCCGACGAATATCATGGGTTGCTCCAAGCGTCTTGCTGAGATCTATGTGCAGTCGCTCGGTGTCGCTATAGAAAAAGGTGAGGTGCGGGGAACAACCCGTTTCGTCACCACGCGTTTTGGCAATGTCTTGGGCTCCAACGGCTCCGTCATCCCTCGTTTCCGCGAGCAGATCGCCAACGGTGGACCTGTGACAGTGACCCATCCCGAGATCACCCGTTTCTTCATGACCATCCCAGAGGCTTGCCGTCTGGTGATGGAGGCTGCCACCATGAGTTCAGGCAACCAGATCTTTGTGTTTGACATGGGCGAGCCGGTGAAGATCGACACGCTGGCGCGCCGGATGATCAGCATGGCGGGACTCAAGGTAGGGGAGGACATCGACATCGTCTATACCGGTCTCCGTCCCGGAGAGAAGCTTTATGAAGAGGTGCTCTCCAACAAGGAGAACACGCTGCCAACCTCGCACGACCGTATCCTCATCGCCAAGGTGCGTGAGTACGATTACGACGAGGTGAAGGATGTCATCGCACAGCTGGTGCAACTCGGTAACCGTGTGTTGATTCCTGAGATGGTGAAGCTGATGAAGAAGACCGTCCCTGAGTTTATCTCCAAGAATAGCAGGTTTGAGATCTATGATCAAACGGGGAAATGAGAACGGAAAACGGAAAACGGAAAACGTCCGACAGTTGTCATTGCGAGCGAGGAACGAGCGTGGCAATCCATACAACAGTGGATTGCCACGTCGCTCCGCAAAGCTCCGCTCCTCGCAATGACAACTATCGGCACTCCTAACTCCTAACTCCTAACTGATAATGTCTTTCCTCGCAAATCATTGGCTCGACATCACCACCACGGCACTAGGCCTGGCCTATATTCTATTGGAATATAAAGCCAGCGTATGGATGTGGGTCGTGGGCTTTTTCATGCAATCGCTGGGTATCGTGTTGTACTACCAGAAAGGGCTCTACGCCGACTGTGGCATGGAGTTCTATTACCTGGCAATGACCATCTATGGTTTCATTGCCTGGATGCGTCACAAACAGAAAACCGCCGACCTTCCCATCCGTCATATACCCCTGCGAATGGCTTTCATCTGGATTGGCATAGGATTAGCCCTATGGTTGATTATCTATCTTCTCCTAAGTAATTTTACAAACTCCAATGTTCCCGTTGCCGATGCCTTTACAACAGCGTTGAGTGTTGTTGGTATCTGGGCGCTGGCCAGAAAGTACTTGGAACAGTGGTTCGTCTGGATCGTGGTGGATGTGGTTACCTGTGGACTTTATTTCTATAAAGGTATCCCCTTTAAGGCAAGTTTGTACGCCCTGTACGTCGTGATAGCCGTCTTCGGCTATTTTGCTTGGAAAAAAAAGCTGGTCAAAGCATGACAAGCTATCGGTTTTTTTCGTATTATTGCACGTTTCAAAATTAAAGATGTGTCGTCGCCTCTATGTGACTGACGGGGCGAAGCCATGGGAATTCCGAATTACTTATGAATATCTCTGTCGCTGGTACCGGCTATGTCGGTCTGAGCATTGCCACCTTGCTGGCACAACACAACCACGTTACGGCGGTGGATGTCATCCCTGAGAAGGTGAACCTTATTAACCAAAGGAAGTCGCCTATTCAGGACGAGTATATTGAGAAATACCTTGCCGAGAAGGAGCTTGACTTGACGGCCACTTTGGATGGCGCCTTTGCCTATAAGGATGCCGATTTCGTGGTCATTGCCGCTCCGACCAACTATGATCCGCAGAAGAATTTCTTCGATACGAGTCATGTGGAAGAGGTCATCGACCTGGTGCTGAGCGTCAATCCTGAGGCGGTGATGGTTATCAAGAGTACCATTCCCGTGGGCTATACCCGAAGCCTCTATCTGAAATATGCTGCCAAGGGTGTCAAAAGATTCAACTTATTGTTCTCACCAGAATTCCTTCGGGAGAGTAAGGCCTTGTACGACAACCTCTATCCCAGTCGCATCATCGTGGGTTACCCTAAACCGATTGAGGGTTACGATGAGGAGAATGAAGCCATCATGGCGTTGGCTCGACCCGATCTTGAAGAGAAGGCGCGTCAGTTTGCGGCATTGCTGCAACAGGGGGCCATCAAGCAGGATGTCCCCGTGCTGTTCATGGGCATGAAGGAGGCCGAGGCAGTGAAGTTGTTCGCCAACACCTATCTTGCCCTTCGGGTGAGTTACTTCAACGAGTTGGACACTTATGCCGAGGTGAAGGGTCTCGACACCAAAGCCATTATTGACGGCATCTGCCTCGACCCACGTATCGGTACGCATTACAACAACCCGAGTTTTGGCTATGGAGGCTACTGTCTCCCCAAGGATACGAAACAGTTGCTGGCCAATTATGAGGATGTGCCGCAGAACATGATGAGCGCCATCGTGGAGAGCAACCGTACCCGTAAGGACTTCATCGCCGACCAGGTGCTGAAGATGGCGGGATACTACGCCTATTCGGAGAATAATCAATTCGGAATGCGGAATGCGGAATGCGGAATTCCAACTATCGGCGTGTTCAGGCTGACGATGAAGTCGAATTCGGACAATTTCCGGCAATCTTCTATCCAAGGGGTGATGAAGCGCATCAAAGCCAAGGGCGCTGAGGTGATCATCTATGAGCCCACCTTGCCCGATGGAAGCACCTTCTTCGGCAGCAAAGTGGTCAACGACCTCGCCCAGTTCAAGGTTAAGAGCCGAGCCATCATCGCTAACCGCTACGACAGCTGCCTCGATGACGTGAAGGAGAAGGTCTATACCAGAGATATCTTCAAGCGAGATTGATCCATGTCATTTAACAGCATCCATTTCTGGATTACCGCCATGCGCCTGAGTTCATGGATCCCCGTTTCTTCCATAACAAGAAACACTTGAACGACTATGGGGCGCATTGTTATTCCAGCATCGTCGCTGGAGCGTTGAAACGAATGATTCAAAACTTAAAACTATGAAAGGCATCGTATTAGCCGGTGGATCCGGCACCAGATTATATCCCATCACCAAAGGCGTGAGCAAGCAATTGCTGCCCATTTATGACAAGCCGATGGTGTATTATCCCATCTCCGCCTTGATGTTGGCGGGCATCCGTGACATCCTCATCATCTCCACCCCGTACGACCTGCCCGGCTTCAAGCGTCTGCTGGGCGATGGTTCCGACTATGGCGTGCATTTCGAATATGCCGAGCAGCCTTCTCCCGATGGTCTGGCCCAAGCCTTCATCATCGGAGAACAGTTCATCGGCGATGACTGTGCCTGTCTGGTGTTGGGCGACAACATCTTCCACGGTTCAGGCTTCACGGGCTTGTTGCGCCAGGCAGTGAAGGATGCGGAACAGAACCACAAGGCCACCGTCTTCGGCTACTGGGTCTCCGACCCGCAACGTTATGGCGTGGCCGAATTCGACAAGGAAGGCAACTGTCTCAGCATCGAGGAGAAGCCCAAGGACCCCAAGAGCAACTACGCGGTGGTGGGTTTGTATTTCTATCCCAACAAGGTAGTCGATATCGCTAAGACCATCAAGCCCTCCGCTCGAGGTGAGCTGGAGATCACCACGGTGAACCAGGAGTTCTTGAAGGCCGGGGAGCTGAAGGTGCAAGTCTTTGGTCGCGGTTTCGCCTGGCTCGACACAGGGACGCACGACAGCCTCTCAGAGGCCTCTACCTTTGTGGAAGTCATCGAGAAGCGCCAAGGGCTGAAGATCGCCTGTTTGGAAGGCATCGCCTACCGTAACGGCTGGATCACCGAGGAGAAGATGCGCGAGTTGGCCCAGCCGATGCTGAAGAACCAGTATGGGCAGTACCTGCTCAAGGTCATCAATGAGATGAAGGAGGAGATCACTTCGGATACGTTTGGATAGGAGAGGATTGCGAAAAGCTGCTAAAAAGACGAAAGGACGCTTGTTTGGATATTGATATTTGGATTAAAAACAAAAACATGTACACTAACCTTAGTTTCCCCAAAGATACCTTGTTTCTAGTCACTGGTGGCGCTGGGTTCGTCGGCTCCAACCTTTGTGAGGCCATATTGAGACTGGGATATAGTGTCCGTTGTCTCGATGATTTGAGCACGGGCAAGCAAACCAATGTGGATTTGTTTCTTGACAATCCCAATTATGAGTTCATTAAAGGCGACATTAAGGATTTGGATACCTGCATGAAGGCCTGTGAGGGTGTGGACTATGTGTTGAATGAGGCTGCATGGGGTAGTGTGCCACGCAGTATTGAGATGCCGTTGTTCTATTGTGCTAACAACATCCTAGGTACTTTGAACATGTTGGAAGCTTCAAGGCAACACAAGGTTAAGGCTTTCGTTTATGCCTCAAGTTCTTCTGTATATGGTGACGAAGCTCAACTGCCGAAGAGGGAAGGAGTGGAGGGTAATTTGCTGTCCCCTTACGCTGTGACAAAACGGGCAGATGAAGAGTGGGCAAAGCAATATTCAAGGCATTATGGATTGAAGACGATAGGCCTGCGCTATTTCAATGTCTTTGGAAGGCGACAAGATCCGAATGGTGCATACGCCGCTGTGATTCCCAAGTTTATCAAGATGCTGATCAATGACGAACAACCTACCATCAATGGTGACGGCAAACAGAGCCGTGACTTCACCTACATTGAAAATGTGATTGAGGCCAATTTGAAGGCTTGTCTTGCTCCCGATGAGGCTAGTGGAGAGGCGTTCAATATTGCCTATGGTGGTCGTGAGTATTTGATTGATATCTATGATGACTTGACCAAAGCGTTGGGCAAGAAGATAGAACCGCATTTCGGCCCCGATCGTCCTGGCGACATCAAACATTCAAATGCCGATATCTCCAAAGCTAGACGTTTATTGGGTTATGATCCAGAATATGACTTTGCTCGTGGTTTGAATGAAGCCATCGAATGGTATAAAGCGAATTTATGATTAAAATATACATACAATGAAAAACACTAAAATCTGTGTAATCGGTCTCGGTTATGTCGGCTTGCCCTTGGCACGCCTTTTCTCTACCAAGTATCCTACGGTTGGCTTCGACATGAGCCAATCCCGTGTGGACGCCCTGATGGCAGGTCATGATGCCACTTTAGAGGTGGCCGATGATCTTCTTCAGGACGCCATCAAGAACCATGGTTTTAAATGTACTACCAAATTGGAGGATATCAAAGACTGCAATTTCTACGTAGTAGCAGTCCCTACTCCCGTGGATAGCGACAACAATCCCGACCTTACGCCATTGGTTGGTGCCAGCACTACTGTGGGCAAGGTTATTGGCAAGGGTGATGTGGTGGTTTATGAATCAACCGTGTATCCAGGGGTTACTGAGGACGAATGCATTCCTGTGGTGGAAAAAGTATCTGGCTTGAAGATGAATGTGGACTTTTATGGTGGCTACAGCCCCGAGCGTATCAACCCTGGGGACAAGTTGCATACTGTGGAACACATCAAGAAAGTCACTTCTGGCTCTACGCCTGAGATTGGCAAGTATATCAACGAGGTTTACAGCAGTGTGATTACCGCAGGAACCCATTTGGCTCCGACCATCAAGGTGGCTGAAGCCGCTAAGGTCATTGAGAACTCTCAGCGCGACATCAACATTGCCTTTGTGAATGAGCTGAGTAAGATCTTCAACAAGATGGGCATCGACACCTTGGATGTATTGGAAGCCGCTGGCACCAAGTGGAACTTCTTGCCTTTCCGTCCGGGATTGGTGGGTGGTCACTGCATCGGTGTTGACCCGTACTATCTGGCCCAATGCGCCAAGCGCTATGGCTATAACCCTGAGATTATCCTTGCAGGACGTAGAATGAATGATGGCATGGGCGAGTATGTGGCCACAGAGTCCGTCAAGTTGATGTTGAAGAAAGGCATCCAAGTCCTCAACTCAGAGATTCTTATCCTCGGTTTCACCTTCAAAGAGAACTGCCCCGATGTGCGCAATACCAAGGTCATTGATATCTACAAGGCTTTGAAGGAGTATAACCTCAACATCACGGTCTATGACCCATGGGCCAATCCTGAGATCGTAAAGCATGAATATGGCATTGAGGTTGTCAATGAATTGCCCAAGCAGAAGTTTGACGCCTGTATTGCCGCCGTGGCACATAAGAAGTTTGAAGGATTGGATGTTGTCGGCTTGTTGAAGGATAAGCATGTGGTGTTTGATGTGAAGTGCACGTTGGATAGGAAGATTGTTGACGGAAGACTATAAGCTGCTTATTTAAATTATTTTTCCAATGAAAGTTACCATCATTGCCGGGGCGCGCCCTAATTTCATGAAGATTGCGCCTTTGATCCATGCCATTCAGAAAGCCCAGAAGGAAGGCAAAGACATCAGCTATAGGTTGGTGCATACGGGCCAGCATTATGACAAGAACATGAGCGATACCTTCTTCGAGGAGCTCAACATCCCCAAGCCTGACATCAATTTGGGCGTGGGTGGTGGCACACAGGCTGAGCAGACCGCAGGTATCATGGTGGCTTTCGAGAAGGACTTGATGGAAAACCCGACGGATTTGGTCATCGTGGTGGGTGATGTCACCTCCACCATGGCCTGTTCCATCGTGGCCAAGAAGCTTTGTACCAAGGTTGCCCATATTGAGGCGGGCATCCGCAGCTGGGACTTGACCATGCCTGAGGAGATCAACCGCATGGTGACCGACGCTTTGGCAGACCTGTATTTCACCACTTCCGAGGTAGCCAACACCAATCTGAAGAATCTGGGTGCCAAGCCAGAGCAGATATATTTCGTAGGCAATGTGATGATCGACACCTTGCTGGCTAATATGAATAGGCTTCGCCAACCAGAGGTTTATAGCCAGTTGGGATTGAAGGAGAAAGGATATCTCATGCTCACGATGCATCGTCCCGCCAATGTGGACGAGGGCAGCAAGCTGAAGAAGACGATGGGAGAGATCCTCAACAATGTTCACGGCCTTCCAGTTGTCTTCCCAATACATCCTCGCACGGCGAAGATCTTCAAAGATTTGGGCATCGAGGCACCTAATCTGCACATCGTGGAGCCCATGGGTTATCTTGAGTTCAACTATATGGTGAAGCACTGCAAGGCGGTCATCACCGACTCTGGTGGCATCACGGAGGAGACCACGGTGATGGGCATTCCCTGCATCACCTTACGTGACAACACCGAACGTCCTGAGACCTGTACCGTTGGCACCAACGAGCTGATCGGCACCAATCCCGATGCCATCAAGCCTGCTTTGGATATCTTGTTTGCCGGAAACTGGAAAAAAGGAGGTATCCCTGAGTTGTGGGACGGAAAAACGGCGGAAAGGATTGTGGAGATATTAACCAAATAATAAACCTTTGAAAGACTTCAACGTTGTTAAAATAATAACACTGGACACTTACAACTTTCAACTCTACACTAACAACTGACTCTCAACTCTAAACTTTTAATTCCCAAATTCCAACTAACCATGGGTAAATACGAAGAAAACATAGTACCAATAAAGATATCTAGTCTGGCAGAATATGTGTCACAAAAAAGGCGAATCTCTTTGGATGAGGCGCTGATTTATATCTATTCCAATCCCATGTATAAGGAACTGTACAATGAAGGTGCCAAGTGGTGGTATCTCAGCACGGAAGCACTTTACGAGGAGTTTGAGAGAGCGCGTAAAAACATAGTTTACGAAGTATCCAAGCCGGAATTTGAGTTTTTTACTTATACCTTGGAAAAGTACGCCCTCAGCAAGGGTATGGGAGGATTGCAGGCGCTGGCGCTTTTCAAGGAGTATTATGCCGATGAGTTCTTGATTGATAACTATGATTTGTTACACACTCAAGGTACGGGGTATGTAATTGATGAGATAGACCGTTTTATTCAAAGGAGAAGAAGACAATGAGACTATACCATGGTTCAATAGTGGAGGTTCATAAACCTTCGCTCCGTTATGGTAGGGAAAGAACCGATTTTGGAAGAGGGTTTTACACCACCACCCTTGCAGAGCAGGCCGAACATTGGGCGAATATTAAGAAAGACAGAGCCAAGGCCGCCAAAGCCATTGTGTCTGTCTATGAGATAGACGATGCTATTTTGAACGACCCGACTTTAAAAATAAGAGAGTTTCATGGCGTGGATGAGGCTTGGCTCAACTTTGTGGTCGGTTGCAGAAAAGAGGGAGCCATAAAACACGATTTTGATTTGGTCTTTGGTCCCGTTGCCAACGACAACGTGTTTACTACGGTGAACCTTTACGAAAGCGGTATCTTGGATGCTGCTGCGGCTATACTCCAGCTGCGGTCCTATAAGACCTATGATCAGCTTTCTTTCCATACTGATCGGGTCATTAAGGCGCTGAAGTTTGTGGAGAGTTATGAGGTGAAAGATTGATTATGAAAACAATAGATATTGTCCAATTGCTTTCTCCGGATTTAAAGTCTAGAATGCGAGCGAAAGATTTAAAGCAGTTGATCGATAATAGCGAGGCCGAAGCTGTGGAGATGGATTTCCGTGGGGTGAAGTTTGCCCCCCGAGGCTTCATCGATGAATTCTATAATCTCTTTTTGAAAAATCCAGAGGAAAATGCATTCCGCGTGGAATTGACAAATGTCCCGGAGGATATTAAGACCATGCTTGATGTTGTGAGCCATACACAAGTACGTGCAAAAACGATTCCTTCGCAGACCCAGGAAATGTCGTTTAAGGACGTGAAAGAGTTCTTGTATTTTTTGAGTTCGGTAGCGTTGTAGATATAAACATCGAAAGACACAAATTGCCTCGAAAGTTAAATACAAAGGCTGAAAGAAGAAGGCAATGAAACGGTGACAAATTGTTGCCAGTTGAAAATGCAGAAAAATAATGACAAACAATATACTGCAAGAGATAGACCGCTTACACGACGATTGTTCGAGAATGGACAAGGCGTTGCGAATAGGCTATTTGTTGGGATATCGGCAGCAACTATATTCCATGTCTAACCAGATGGCAACGAATATTGCTTGCAAGGGTGGGTGGCCGTATGACACCTGCGGATAAAGTACAGGCACAAAAACTTCTGGAGATGATAGATGCAGTTAATGAAGAAGGTAGAAAAACCAGCAATGAATTGGTGAATGAAGCGGTTTTTGGGCTGAGATGCTTGTTTCCAAATTATAGGCATGAATGACTGGGGAGGGAAAGAAGGAGTATTTGATGGAAGAGTTAATCAAAAAGTAGGGTAATTAATCGTACATTTGTTTTATGCTCTCTGAAAACCATCTTAATTTTTTAATGTGTTTATCGTCTTATCTCGATCAAGATAAGATAAAGACCGAACAAGATTTAGGTGCTTGTGCTTCGATTCTAGATTGTGATGATTATCGACAAACCTATCTGAAAGCACGATGGTTGATGAGTAACGGAGCTGAAACGGGAGACAGCACGAAGATTAACCAAGCTTTATTTGAAGTGAAAAGGGCTTTGGATTTAAAAGTGTATGATAACAAATTTGATTTAGATGACATTCCAAACAATCTTGTGTCTTTCATTGATCCTAGAGCCATTTTTAATTTTGATATTCCTTTGGGAAGAATCTATTTTTTAGGAGGACAGATAGCGGCTATGATGGATGACTATGAAAAGTCTTTGGAATACTATCAACAATTCCATTTTAAGACCTTTTCTCCTTCCTTTAATGCTCAACATCAACGTCTTTTCTTGTTCAGAAGTTGCAGTGAGTACACGTTCAAGGATTTAATTAATAATCGCTTATCATTGGTTAAGCCGACTAGATTAAATGATCCATTTGATTGTTTGGTTTTTCCATGGAGGGAACAATTACAAGACCGTTGTGAAGAAAAGAAACATGTTGCCCCCTTAACTAAATCTTACGACTATTATAGAATAAGGTCTTTTGTTTTGGGAAACAATGCTAAACCAATTCATAAGGATTCTGTCACAAATATGCTAATGTGGTCTCATTATGCAGATGAGCATAGAGGTATATGTCTGCAATACGATTTTTCTGAAAACATATTACAAAACAATGATGTTCGGCAAAGTCGTTTTATGGTGGTGCGTTATGCTAAGAAGAAAGATAACATCAATGTAGATCAAAATCATATAAGGGTTCATGAAGGTTTTGCAACAAAGTCTTCAGATTGGAAGTATGAGAAAGAAGTGAGATTGGTTAGTTATGATATTTCCTCGAAAGACGACTTTACCTATTTGGATTTGGATGTTGATTCAAGAATTAAGGCAGTCTTTTTTGGTTTGCGTTGTAGCGAGGACTCAATTCAAAGCATTAAGAAAATAATTGGAGATGATTGCGGGTACTATAAGATGGCGAAAAACTATAGAAATATTTATTCCTTGAATGTAGTTCCGATTTAATAAGAATGGCAATATATTGATACAATTACTTTCAACTCTCCACTCTACACTAACAACTGCCTCTAAACTCTAAATTGTCAATTCTCAATCAAATAATCACTATCTTTGCAAAACCACAGCGTTGTGTAAAACCACAACCAACTAAAAACCAACCACTTGCCACCGCGGAATGTGACTGACGGGGCGAAGCCGCGAAAAACACATAAACTATTTATATATGGAATTATTATTGAACATCGAGTCTGTTTCTGATATTGTTAATGACAGTTGGGATTTAGATTTTTCAGACAAAGAGGAACGTAAGATACGAGAAGCAATAAACATGGAAGGTGTAAATAAGCTTGCTAGAGTCAACATTGGTCCTGGTGCAGATTTTTTGGTGATTTTGGCGGCTGTCAACATTGTAGCTGATGCGTTTTTGGTGGGTTCAAAGGCGTTAGAGGGAATGGAGTCGTGGAAGAAGATCATTGCCAAGATTAAAGGATTTAAACAGAAGAACGAGCTTGTTTCGCTTGATGCGGAGGCTGCGGAGTTGCTTGCTATTGATTACTTATACGGTCGATTTGAGTATGATACCATTCAGTTAATGGATGGTCATTGCTTTAATATTACCAATTTAGAAGGGTTAATCCCAACCTCATCCACTCTTGCCCGTAAGCCCTATAATTATTATATCCAATCTTATTTGTTAGATGGCGAGCACCATGTCATTGTTGGCATTATGTCTAGCGGTGAAGTCACTATATTAAAGCAATTTGGCCTAAGTAATTATGGGTTAGAAGAGATTTAGTTCAAAGAATAATAATTACGAGATTGAACGACATGGCCCATCGGATGACGATGTACTTGCGAAGCAAAGGATATACAATCGATACCGAAAACAAACAAGCCTTGTGGCTGATAGATGCAATAAATGCTGAGCAAAATGAAAGATAGCAAGCGAGCAGAGAATTAGCGAATGAGTGGCTGATGGAGATGGTGAAAAGGACAATGCCTTCGCCAAGATGACCGATGGCGCGCGGCTCGGAACGCTGTTGGAGCATCTCCACGAGTTCAACGTGCATTCCGTGGGGTGGTGGAGCATATTTAGAACATCCTCGGAGGTATACGCTTGAAGAAAGCTTGCATTCTTACTGGTTCTTTAGTGGTTTCTTATAGAAACGTGTATGGTTTGAAACATGGGATATTGGAAAGATTATCAGATTGAGCAAGAAAAACAAATGGCAGAAGGATATATTCTACCTGAGAAAGGAGGGAAGTTCCTATGTGCCGACCATTATCAGAATAAGTACCTAAAAAAATACATTTCTGACAATGGTGCTGCCGGTGTGTGTTCTTATTGCGGGAAACACACTAAGGTGCTAGACTTGAGCGATTTTGTTGAGTATGTGGGTGGCAAATTGGCAGATTGGTTGGAGGATATTGATAATGCTGGTTTGTTTCTTGAAAAATCGTTCTACGACAATGATTTGGAGGAGATACCAGGATATCAAAGAGCTAGTGGTTACATTGCGCCTGACGATGCTTCCTACTATGAGACCAACAACGAGGTGATGGATGATTTTGACTTGGAATCCGACAATTCCACTCTCAATAAAGACCTTTCTTCGTGCCTATATATGGAACGTAAAATTCGTAGAGATCCGACCTCGATGATTCTAAGCGACGAGTTGTCATATCGTTGGGAGCAGTTTTGTCGCTTAGTGAAAGGTGAAAGAAGATACACTTTCTTCAAGTCGCCATTGTTTGACCTTGCTGATGGTCAAAACAGTGACAATGGATTGTCTGACATCCTTTCGGAATTGGGAGGTGTTATTCATGCAGCTGAGAGCATTATACCGGCAGGTACACAATTGTTCAGGTGTCGACCAGCTAATAACGGTGAGTCAGTAACAAAATTCGAGCACATTACCGCACCTCCCATGTCAGCAGCTAAGACAAATAGATTAAGTCCTGTAGGAATCTCCATTTTTTATGGCTCTTTTGATAATGACACACCATATAAGGAAACGAAGAATTACGAGACTCAACAAAGAGATTGTTATTATTTGGGCAGTTTCCATACAAATTGCGATCTTTCTGTTGTGGATTTGACTACTTTGGAATGCGACTTTTGGATGGATGGCCTTTGGCAGGAAACGTTGTTTTTGAAACGCTTCCATAAAGAGATAACAAAAGCAATCATGCCCGAAGACGAAGAAGTGGAATATGTTCCATCGCAGATCTTCACAGAATATCTAAGATATCTATGCAAGAACAAAGAGGGTGCTGCTTATGATGGAATTATCTACAGCAGTTCGCTGACAAGCCAACGGAATGTGGCACTTTTTTATGACAATAAAACTTCTGAAAAAGTATTGGATCTAGATGCAATTACAAAAATGGTATGACTTACAAAACGAAAAGATATGGTATATTGTGTTTCATATGATTTAAGGAAACCTGATCGTAACTATGATGACCTTGTTAAGGAGTTAAAGTCCTTTGGTACATGGTGGCATCAGACAGGTTCTGTTTGGATTATCGTTACATCAAAAACCACAGCAGAGGTACGTGACTATCTCATGCAATTTATAGATTCTAACGACAAGTTGTTTGTGGTTCAGCTTAGTAAGAACTGGGCTGCTGTTGGTTTTAACGATCAAGAGTACAATTGGATGAAATCAATCCCCGATGCGTCATGGAACAGTTAATTTATACCTTTGATATTACGGGTTTTATCCTAGCCATTGTATCAGTCGTTCTTGCGGTTGTATCGATAGTTTTCTCCGCAATATTCTTCTGGTGGGGAAAGAAACAGAACGACTCAGCCTCTCAATTGACCGTGATAATTGAAGAGAAAGTTACGTGTCTGGAAAAACTGTTTGATAAAATGTATGACTCAACATACCAGATAGTTCGTGAGAATAATCAAGCCATGCAACGCCAACTATTTCAAGATGGTTCTTTTGAAAGTCAGAACCTTGAAAACAAAGACATGGATGTTACACTTTTGATTTTATCGAAGAAGACGATAAAAAAAGAAGAGATTTGCTCGAGTTTGAATATACCTAAAGACATGGTAGATAATATCGTTAAGAAATTGGCTGAAAAAGGGAAGGTAAGTATTGAACCTGATAACGAAACTGTAATGGCTATTGATATTGAAACAGCAAAGATTGATTCTTCTGCCAATGGCGTTGGAGACGTTTCTACTACTAGTGCTTAATAATGTTTTTAATCAAAGGCAGAAAGTAAACTAAACACCAACCATATTTCAATACTTCCCCAACCCCTCATGAAAAAAAATGATAGTCTTTGGAACCCGCCATGAGGCCATCAAGATGTGCCCGCTCGTGAAGGAGTTCCAAAAATAAGAAAACAAGAAAGATAGAGTGCAAAGCTGCTCTTACGAGGGTGCAAGAGGCATGATGCAGTAGCTTTGACAAGCATTTGGCAAGGTCAAGCAAACTATTTATCCTTGCTAACACCTTGCCTGCAGCTTGCGAAGACCTTGCCTACACCTTGCCAAAAGGATTTAGACCTTGAACTTTGAACTTTAAACTAGCAGCACCGCTGCTTTAAAATTATGACAATGATACCAAATTTGAAGGACTTTATGAATAACGTTAAACAAGCCAGCCTGAGGGTTATCAACGAAGGCCACTATGTGGATGGAGAAGAGGTTTATGTCCACAAGTTTACTCCAAATTGGATAAAAAAGGTAGTTGCTGATGACATCAAGAAGGGTAATTACAGAATAGGATTGTTGAATAACGGCTCCTTCAATGTGTGTTACGTTGGGCGAGCCACCGACCAAAAATTGCAAGACCGGCTTTTGCAACACACCAACCCCAACGACGACCATTACTTTGACGAGGACTATTACTTCATTTTTGATGCAGCTAGCACCGACGATGAGGCCATCAATCAGGAATGTATAGACTATCATAGTTTTGGAGGGGATGATAACTATTTAGACAATGAATACCATCCGTCGCTACCCGATGGCAAACAATGCCCTTGGAAAAGTTGTGACCATGAAGGTGGTAAACAATAAACAGCGGCACTCCTGGTCTTTACGCGTAGCCGATGCCGCTTCAAGGGGAACTGTAAGTTCTTCCCCACTTCCAAACCATCCCAAAGTTATAAGCCTTACAGCGGTGTTTTGATGCTGTTGAGGATTTCAAACGCATAAAGATAAAAGCATTTTATATGACAGTCACCACAGCCACTCCCCCAAACCTCCTCCCCTAAGTCTCCATCATACGACCAACCATCATCTTCCTTTAATGTGGTAACAGAGCTTTCTGTTCCAACTATTTAATAATCAATGAAAGAAACTGAAAACATTTCTGAGAAAAAGGCAATAAAACCAAAAATCCGCCTCGATGAAGTAACCCTAATGCGAACCATCTTGGCGCTGTTGATTGTGTTCATGCATTCTTTCACATGTTACAACGGCAGTTGGAAGGAACCGGTGGGTAATATGGTAGGTTAATTTTGAACATTTACTTAAAATAAATATTTTACAATTAGAATATAGTATGTTTGACCAAATACAAATAGACACAACAAAAAAGTTGGTGAGTGATTCTTTGGAACTTGCACAAGAAATGGCAAGCAATGAAATCCCAGACATGTTGTTCGCTATGACAATGCCGCTGTGCATCCTCCTTCTTTTCTCCTATCTAAAGAATACGGTTGCAGTATCAGAATCTGAGATAAACAAATATGAGTTTCTGTCTGAAATGGCTATAGATTTTTTGTCCATATTTATTTCATTCATTATTGGACGATATGTTCTTCTATCCAGTACTTCAATGGTTTTGATTAAATCGTTTGTTGTCATTTTAGGGATGGCAGTAGGAGTGGTCGCTCTTTGCCATATTAGGCGTGTTGTATTAAAGAAATGTAGTGCATCAGATGGGAATTTGAAAATTGCCAATTTGCTTGTGGCAGCGGAATTTGGCGTTGATTGTCTTTGCTTTGTATTAATCGCTATATTTTTCAAGTAATGAATATGGATAGTAGTATTATTGCAATCTTTGGAGCAGCACTGTCTGTTTTTGCTGCATTACTTTCTTTTGCGATTCTCAATCGTTCTAAAAAGAAAGTTGAAAAATACCAGAAAACTTTAGACAATCTTATTTCTCCTCAAAGGGAATATGTGGAAAACAAAATCTACGTTTCTTCAAATTCACTTGTTCAAGATCCAGGTTTCTTGGAAGATGCCAACCGTATACTGTTTGTCCAGGAACCAAGCAAAGATATGATTATTAGGACAGAATTCCCTGATTTCTCTTTTTTTGAGAATATGGGAATCAATCTGCCAGAAGTGAAAGTGGATGAAAAAACCGTGATGTGTTTAATGCCTTTCAACCGCAGGTTTGAAAAAACAAAGAACATAATTGCTGAAGCGTGCAAACAGGCAGGATATACCTTCCGCAGGAGTGATGATGAATTAATAGCTGATAACACTGACCTTAGAAAGAGTATTATACGAATGATTCTTGAATCTGAAGTGATTGTTGCAGTTCTTGACGGTCGAAATCCAAACGTGTTTTATGAGATAGGAATAGCTCATAGTTTGGGTAAGTTAGTTCTTATGGTAGTTAATCTTAGCCGTGAAGAAAATCAATGGAAAGAGGTAGACCTCCTTTCCAATAGATTAATCACATATAATAACTCTCAAGAATTGAAAGATAAACTAACAAAAACACTAAAAGCGATTGATTCCGATGGACGAATTGAAAAAGAAACAAATAATTGAAGCACTTTCAAAAAGGCTTGAGTCTTTTGTGTGCCCTATTTGTCATCAGTCAAAGTATTCATTTGTAGACGGGTACTCGGTTGATATTATCCAACAACAATACAAAGGGTTACAATTAGGTGGTCGAATAATGCCAAAGGTTATACTTGTCTGTAATAACTGTGGACATATTGATAGTTTTTCCTTAGGAGTGTTGGGGTTGATGGAGGATAATGCAGATGATACCGATGAAAGTAATAAAGGATAATTAAAAATCAAAAAACGAAGCACTTTCAGCCTTTCCACACAGCGAGAGCCGCACGAGGAGGTGAAAGGGTGTTTCATGCAACCTTGAAGCCCCAAATACTGATAAATGAGGCGAAACTATATTGAAAAATAAAATATTATTAAATGTCATTCTACACCAATATCCTAACCCCCATCCTCCACTCGATCGAGCAAATCCCCTCCCGCAATGCCTTTTGCATTGACGAGGAGCATTGTACATACGCCCAGTTGACAGTGCGTGTCGAAAGTGAGAAGTAAGCCATTTCAACCACATTGATTATGTAAACATTTACAAATCACAATTCTCTTTTTAACTCGTCATGCCCCAAACCAACAATACCAAACAAGCCGCATGGGTGGCCGTAGGAAGTCTTTGCTCCTTCGGCTTTACCATTGTGAGTTCCATGATCCTGAGCCGTTATTTCAACAAGGCGGATTATGGTACTTACAAACAGGTGATGTATGTTTACAATACGTTGCTTACGGTATTCACTTTAGGTTTACCAAAAGCTTTTTCTTATTTTCTTCCTAGGGTTGAATTGGCACAATCCAAAAGTCTCATTAGCAAGATAACAAACTTGTTTTTCATTTTAGGTGGTGTTTTCTCTCTGTTGTTGTTTGTTTTTGCACCGCAGATTGCAGCGTTTCTAAAAAATCCAGATTTAGTAAAGGCTTTAAAGATATTTGCCATTGTGCCATTCCTTATGCTTCCCACTATGGGGATGGAAGGTATCCTAGCCACTTTTAAGCAAACCAAGTTCATTGCCTTATATAATATCCTAACTAATGTTTTCAAGCTTCTTTGCGTGGCCTTGCCCGTGATGATTTGGGACTTGAGTTATATAGAGGCTTTATGGGGTTTCGTTGGTGCTTCGTTCATCACATTCTTGTTAGCCTTATATCTTAAATATTTACCAGTGCGAAACCAACCGAAAGAAAAATGCCCAGTTTCCATTAAAGATATCTTTCGCTTTTCCATCCCCCTTCTTACGGCTAGTTTATGGGGTATCATCATTTCATCATGCGATCAGTTCTTTGTGAGTCGGTATTTTGGAAATGAAACTTTTGCTGAGTTTTCAAACGGTTGGTTGCCTTTGCCCTTTGTAGGTATGATTATGGGAGCTACGGCCACGGTTCTATCCCCCATCTTTTCTCGCATGAGTCATGAGAAAGTGGATCCCTTGAAAGAGATATACCCTTTGTGGATGAGTGTATTTGAAAAATCAGCGAAGTTGATTTATCCATTGGTGATTTATTGTTTGGTTTTTGCTGATGTGGTGATGACGGTAATGTACGGACAGCAATATACTGTTTCCGGTTCTTATTTTAGAATAAAACTAATTACAGAATTTTTTGCCACCATTATTTTTGCCCCATTAATTATCAACATTGGCGAGGTTAAGTTCTATTCTCGTGTCCACATGGTTGTTGCTATTACCGTGGTTGTTTTAGAGTTTATTAGTGTTAGGACAATCCAATCACCTTACGCTGTCAGTTGGGTTTCTACATTGTGCCAGGTTGGTAAAACATTTGCTTTTTTGTGGCTTGTTGCCAAGTTTTTTGGCATTAAGATTTATCAACTGTTTCCAATTAAGCTAATTGTACAGATTTTAATTCCTTCTGTAGCATTGCTATTGTTGGAACGATGGGTTTTAGTCGACCAATGTCGATTAAATTTTTGGGTTGTTTTAATTATTAGTTTTGTTGTTTATGTGGCATTGTTTTATGTATATAGTCTTGTGGTAAAAATGGATTACTTTGGTATTATAAAACCATTGATTAAAAATAATACGAAGTAATAATTGTAGAATTATTCTTGATTTGTTCCAAAGAAAAGTTTGCATAGTTTGCCAAGAAACACTCGAAAGGACAAGTATTACGATACGATAAGATATAATGATACATTCTAGAAGAAATAAAACAACAGCCTTTTTCCTAACCCTAATCTTTCCTTTTGGTGGTTTAATCTATACTTTATGTCACTGGCGAGAAAAGTGGGCGAAAAATACCTTTTGGTTGGCATGCATCTATTTGGGAGCCGTGCTTGTCTATTGGCCGGAGGGATCATTGCTTGGAGAAGGTGCCGACGGTGGTCGCTATGTATTGAATCTTATAGACATGTACGGTTCCAATATCTCATTGTTACAAATCCTTGGTCGATACCAAATAGACCAAAGGACTATGGACCTTTATCAGCCATTGATGACCTACCTTATTTCGCGTTTCACTGACAATGGTCATGTCTTGTTTGCTGCTTTTGCTGTTGTTTTCGGCTACTTTTATTCTCGTAATATTTGGTATATCCTTGAGAAGTTACCTAAGAAGAGATTAGGAAACTTGTTTGTATTGGTCACACTTTATTTCTTGATATGCCCCATCACCCTAATTAATGGTGTGCGAATGTGGACAGCCTTACATGTATTTGTGTACGCCATGATGCCTTATTTGGTGGAGAGGAAAAAGTCGAAGCTATGGTGGCTGCTTTTGACGCCACTCATCCATTTCTCATATTTGTATGTTGTTTTGTTTGCTGTGGCTTTTGTCTTGTTGCCTTATCGGTTAAAATCACGAAATAATGTTTTGCTATATGTAGCGTATGCTTTTTTCATCGTGACATTATTTATTAATTCTATTAATCTTGATGCAACTGGGGGTATGTTGGCAGAACTTTCACCTGAGACTTATGAGGGTCGTATTGAAGGTTATGTAAACCAGGATGTGGCAGATCGAAAAGCCGAAGCTTCAGCTTTGAACAACTGGTATGTGGCAGGTTCGGCCAATATATTACATTGGAGTTATAATTTGCTATTGCTGGCTCTGTTGCCTTGTTTGAATAGGCATTTTAAGAATAATAGAAGGTTAATGGGTCTTTTTGTTTTCACATTATTGCTGGCCGGTTTTGCCAACATTATGGCGTTGATTCCTTCGGGAGGACGTTTCCAGTTGCTGGCGCAAATGTTCAAAGTACCATTGATACTTTGGGTTGCCATGAGTATCTCCAAAAGCGACAATTTCCGTAAGTTGGTTAATGTAGCGCTGATATTTTTACTAGTGCCGTTTGTCGTTGAATTACGGAAATTATTTGATTTCTTCAGCATTACTGCCATTGTGGGCAATTTCATTACGATTTTTTTCTGGGAAAACAACATTCCTTTGATTTCATTTATAAAACGATTGATATAACCGAATTATGAAAATACTGATTATTTCAAGAGCTTTTTTTCCTGTAAATTCACCAAGATCGTTCCGCACAACAGAGTTGGTCAAAGAGTTTTCTCGTTTAGGACATGAGGTCACCCTTTATATCCCCAACTCTGAATATGATTATTCCGAGTTTAAAAAGGAGCACCCTTTTACCATCAAATACTATAAGGCAATTAGCGAGCGTCGTGTTTTTATTGGTGTACCCTTAATTGATAGAGTCATTTTTCATTATGAGCATTGGTTGATAGATAGTCCATCGCTTCAAAATATGAAAACAATTGAAAAGATGGTACAAAACGAGGTAGGTTATGACCTGTTGATTACCATAGCGATGCCACATTTCATCCATTGGGCTGTAGGGAGACTATATGCTAGAGGGTATACAATAGCAGATACTTGGGTGGCCGATTGTGGCGACCCTTTTATGTTATCTGGTAGTTTGACACAAAAGCCTCCTTTTTGGTTCAAACCATTAGAAAAATGTTGGTGTCGTCAATGCAATTATATTGCAGTACCGACGGATACATCTTATCAAGGTTATTATCCTGAGTTTAGGGATAAGATACGGGTAATACCTCAGGGTTTTGATTTTGACGATGTTGAATTATCGGATTATGCGAAAAATGACATACCCACTTTCGCGTTTGCGGGAGGTTTTATTAAGGGTAAACGTGATCCGAGGCTTTTGCTCGATTGGTTGTCTGCATCGGATATTCCTTTCCGTTTTGTAGCATACGGAAATAATGTGAGGCAGTTTATGGAACCATACCAACAAAGGCTTGGCAATAAATTGGTCATAGAAAATCCTATCCCAAGGCAACAGTTACTACCAATTCTTTCGAGAATGGATTTCTTAATCAATATCGGCAACGGCACTAAAGTGCAAACCCCAAGCAAGTTGATTGACTATACATTAGCCAAGCGTCCTATACTAACGATAGAATCGGATGATATAAAAGAAAATGTATTAATGGAATTTTTATATGGTGATTATAGCCATCAAGACGCTCCTATTGATATTTCACAATACGATATTCATAATGTTGCACGGCAATTTCTGGAACTTACAAAATAGACTATGAATCTAAAGCAAAGAATAACTCATAATTTATTAAATATTCTTGGTTGGCGTACCAAGCGCCATATTGTCGTTTTTGAAAGCGATGACTGGGGAAGCATAAGGATGCCTTCCAAGGAAGTTTATGAAAAACTATTGAGAGCTGGCATTAGGGTTGACAAATGTCATTATTGCTCTAACGACTCTATTGCAAGTAAAGATGACCTTACATTGCTCTTTGAGGTTTTAAATAAGCATAAAGACCACAATGGCCATCCTGCCGTAATCACAGCCAATGCCATCGTTGCAAACCCTGATTTCGAAAGAATTAATGAATGCGGTTTCAACGAATATCATTACAAGAAGATTACGGAAGGATTGCCAGAAATCAAAGGTTGTGAGCATGTTCTCAACCTTTGGAAAGAAGGCAATAAGAATGGATGTTTCAGAATCCAATCGCATGGCCGTGAGCACCTCAATGTGGCACGATGGATGCATTATTTGAAAGAAAATTATCCTGAAACTCGATTGGCTTTTGAATTAGGTGTTTATGGTTTGAGTACTACAATAACTTCCGAAAAGAGGAAGTCGTTTCTTCCGGCATTTGATTTTGAAAACAAAACGGAAGAAGAACAGGCTAATGCAATAGCAAAGGAAGGCTTGTCCATCTTTGAAGAGATTTTTGGATACAAATCTACCTCATTTATTGCGCCAAACTATACTTGGGGAAGAAGCTTAGAGAAGACCATCGCAGATTGTGGCGTAAAATATATACAAGGACAACAGAGAGCCAAATTTAGAAACGCAATAGGTGAGAATAACAAGATCCGTCAACGGTATATGGGCAGAAAAAACACATTCGGACAAATTGATCTTTGTAGGAATGCCAATTTTGAGCCATCAGAAAAGCCTCAAAAAAATTGGGTGGATGCTTGTCTAAAAGATATTTCAAACGCATTTCGATGGCATCATCCAGCCATCATTTGTTCGCATCGAGTGAATTTTGTCGGCACCATCAATGTTGACAACCGTGACAGAAATCTAAGATTGTTCGACCAGCTTCTTACACAGATTCAAAACAGATGGCCTGATGTCGAATTCATGAGTTCAGACCAATTGGGAGATTTAATAACACAAAAATGAACAACGAACCTATCAACATATTCATTTCAGGTGATTTTGCACCCCGTCTGAGGGTCAACGAAGTGATTCAGAAATGCGATCATCAATTGTTATTCAATGATATTTTGCCATTGATTCAAAAATCTGATATTGCTATCACAAACCTTGAGTCTCCACTATTGGAGAATGGCTCACCGATTGCAAAAACAGGCCCGAATCTTAAAGCTCCTGTAAAGAGTATCGAAGCCCTGAAATATGCTGGTTTTGATATGGTCACTTTGGCCAACAACCATATGATGGATTATGGCCGTGAAGGTCTTCTTTCAACAATAAAAATTTGTGAAGACAATCAAATCAAGCACATTGGTGCAGGAACAGACCTTGAAGAGGCTAAACAGATACAGTACTTTGAATTAAAAGGACAGAAGATAGCTTTCATTAATTGTTGCGAAAATGAATGGAGTACGACACTAGGCGAAGAACCTGGTTGCAACCCGTTAAATGAAGTGGGAATCTACTACCAAATCACTAAGGCTAAAAAGAATGCTGCTTTTGTAATACTGATTATCCATGGCGGGCACGAAACTTACGAGTATCCCAGTCCTAGAATGAAAAAGCTGTACCGGTGGTTTGTGGATTTAGGCGTGGATGCAGTCATAGGGCACCACACCCATTGTTTCAGCGGTTATGAGGTATACAAAGGAAAACCTATTGTGTATAGCTTAGGGAACTTTATCTTTGACAGCGATAAACGCACCTCGTCATGGAATATTGGTGCTGCTGCAATGGTTAGTATACAAGAAACAAAGATTGAACTTGCTTTATATCCATTTACACAATGTGATGATAGTGTTGGTGTACAGTTGTTCGACGAAAAGGAAAAAGAAGAGTGGTTGGCAAAAGAACAGCTAAAAACAAGTCAAATACAGGATGATAAGTTGTTATACGATAAGTTTAAGAGGTTTGTAGCAAAGCAGGAAAGATTATATCGAGGATATTTGGAACCCAAGTCTCCCTCATGGGTGTTGGCGGCCAAAAACAGAGGTTGGCTACCAAGAAGAATATGCGGTGCCAAACGACTGTTATATCAGAACATTATTCGTGCCGAAGCGCACAGAGACATAGTATTGGAATTATTATCAAGAGACAAATGAAAATAGCCATTCACAAATCGGGCGGTTTTTCTGACCGCTGGATTGAATACTGCGAGAAGAACCACATTGACTATAAGATAGTCAATGCCTACGACACCGATATCATTCAGCAGATGGCGGATTGTGATGCTTTTATGTGGCATCACTTCCACAATTCATATAAGGATGCTTTGTTTGCCAAACAGTTGTTGTTTTCACTTCAACAGGCGGGCAAGCGGGTGTTTCCCGACTTCAACACGGGTTGGCATTTCGATGATAAGGTTGGTCAAAAATATTTGCTTGAAGCCATTGGAGCACCCCTTGTGCCTTCGTATGTGTTCTACACAAAAAAAGAGGCATTAGACTGGATAGATAAGACCACGTTCCCAAAGGTTTTCAAGTTGCGCGGTGGCGCTGGTGCCTCAAATGTAAAGTTGGCGCATACTAAAAAAGAAGCGCGCCATTTAGTTAACAAGGCATTTGGCAAAGGTTTTCCACAGTATTCTGCATTAGATAACCTGAAAGAACGTTGGCGTAAATATCGTCTCAAAAAAACAGATTTGAATGATGTGATAAAAGGTGTTCTGAGATTCTTCCATAAACCAGATTTTGCTAGGATGCATGCACTAGAGAAGGGTTATGCCTATTTCCAGGATTTCATACCTAACAATACATTTGACATAAGAGTATGCGTTGTGGGAGACAAGGCCTTCGCACTAAAACGTTTGACGAGAGACGGCGACTTCCGTGCTTCCGGGAGTGGAAGTATTGTCTATGACAAAAACCAGATTGATGAGCGTTGTGTTCAAATTGCATTTGATGTGAACAAAAAAATGAAATCGCAAAGCACGGCTTTTGATTTTGTGTTTGGTAAGGATAAAGAGCCTTTGATTGTTGAGATTAGTTTTGGATATGCAATCAATGCGTATGACGATTGCGAAGGGTATTGGACAGAAGATATGCAATGGCATGAAGGGACACACTTTGATATTTGTGGCTGGATGGTGGAGAACATTGTTAATAGTATTCAGTAACCATGATACAATCCAAATCTGACTTGCGTTTATACATTCGCGAAGACAAGAAACGCAATCTTGGAGTCTACAAGGTGGGCTTTGTAAAATATATTGCATTCTGGGTTTATGGTACCGACCAGTTTAGTACATGACAATTTTTAAAAGATGAATAAATATTATTATAAATATTCAAAATAATTTGTTAAAATATTTGTTTATTGTCTTGAAAATCAGTAACTTTGAAGAAAATTTCCTACGTTTTCTATGGTTACTGATTTCAA
>JAFRRE010000075.1 GCA_017428285.1 Bacteroidales bacterium
AATACGGCATGATGAGCGACCCGAAGTTCTACGAACGCGCCGAGAAGTTCTTCCTCTTCAAGGACACCGACGACAAATACTACACCATCGAGGAGTACAAGGCCTTGATTAAAGAAAACCAGACCGACAAGAACAAGGCCCTCGTCTATCTGTATGCCACCGACAAGGACGACCAATACACCAACATCGAGAACGCCAAGGCCAAGGGCTACAACGTCCTGATGATGGACGGCATCCTCGACCCGCATTTCATCAGTGCCTACGAGCAGAAAGAAAGCGAAAAGGACGGCGAAGGTCGCGCGATGTTCGCCCGTGTCGATTCCAACACCATCGACAAGCTCATCGTGAAGGACGACAAGGAAGCCGCCTCGGGCCTCGACGACAAACAAAAGGAGACCTTGAAAGCCGCCTTCGAGAAGGTCATCGACAAGGTGAAGTTCAACGTGGAGTTCAGCAACGAAAGTGCCGACGCCGCACCCGTGGAAGTCACCCAAAACGAGTGGATGCGCCGCATGAAGGAGATGGAACAGATGGGTGGCGGCCCCATGTCGTTCTACGGCTCGATGCCCGACAGCTACACGCTGATGCTCAACACCAACAGCCCTGTCATCACTGGACTCTTGGACAAGGACGAAGCCGCACAAGAAGCCACGATTCGGCAGATTTACGACCTCGCTTTGCTCTCGAAGAACTTGCTGAAAGGCAAGGATTTGAGTGAGTTTGTCAAGAGGAATCTGGAGAAGCTTTGATTATCAAGAATTTGAGAATCAGAGAAAGAGAATCCCCGCAACGTCATTCGGTGTTGTGGGGATTTTTTATTGTAGCAATACAGCATCACTTTTCCTCAAAGAATCGGAATGGAAAACGACAGTAAACCTCCTCTTCTTCATTGGGGTACAATTGAGCCCAATGCTTCAAATACCTCTCCATGGCATACTCTTCCTTTAGGTCATTAAGGGCTTCCATTGACGACGCCATAACAGTTATATAATCACCGTAAAGTATCTCATCGTCTACCTTGAAGCGGATGATATAATTCAAATCTTGTTGAATCAAATCCTTAAAAACAGTCTTGCACTCCGTTCCCTCCACCAAGGTACCGTTTACATTGTAGGTTTCCGCGCCAAGAGAAGTTACCGTGATTTGGTTAGGAATCTCACCAACCCCTTCAACCCATTGCTGATAGATTGAATCGCCATAGAAACGGATGGGCAATCTCATAGCATTCAAGGCCAAAAAGTTATAATACCGTACATCCAACTCGCGATGCCTGGGCACAACAGCATATTGTATCCTGTAGAACCGAATATCAGCCAATGCCTGCAACACCTCATCCACATCCCTCATTTTCACTTTTTTGTCAATCTTCAAACAACAAGTCAGCAAAGGAATGTCCGCTTCATTATGGCATAAGCGCCAATCTTCCATTGACCCGGAAAACGTTGGCAAATCCACTATCTTGCCATCAACTATAACCAGACACTGTGGCTCGGGTGCGTCTTTGTCCTGCACCAAATAAACAGTCTTGGAAAGTGAAGCACGTTGCATCTTCATCGAAGCATCCGTTTCAGGCAATTCCAGACTATACCTATGAGGGACATTTCGACTTAAAAAGGCGTTGTCGAGTGACTTATAGTCAACCACATTGATTCTTGACATGCCAAATGCGAGGATGGTCACAAGTACAGCAGATAACGCCATAAATTTCAATGCCTTACGTTTAAAAGCCATTCGCATTGCCACCCAAGGATGCAAGAACAGAACAATGATGAGCAAGATGAAAAGATGCTTGAAATCGGGATACAAGGAAAAAGCGTAAAACGCGCCAGGAAAACTGAAAATGCAGAACCAACATAATAAGACCTTTGCAAACCAATACAAGAAATACCAATTCAGATTACGCTGGCCGTTGACAATCTGCACCGCCGAGCGATGACCTCGTTCGAAGACTCGTCTTGGCCCGTCAAACCAATAAGCCAAACAAAACGACTGAGCCAAAATAACCGAGACGAAAGCGAAAAACAACTGATAGAATGAGCGTTCCTTTTCACTTGGTACCCAAATGTCATACTCAGGCGTTACCATCATAAGGCGAAAAGCCTCCAACATGACACAAGAAAAGAAATAGAACACAAACGACATGAGGAGTGCCACCACAACTCCCGACACCAACTTGAAGGTCGACAAACGAGAACGCATCGGATGCCAAAAAACAGTTGCCATTGCCTTCAAAACTCTGTTCATATCGATTCCTTTTATTTGTTTGGCATTGCAAAGAAACAAAAAAAAGCATGATTTGGCAAGGTTGAAATGTGAATTTGCGGAAAATGATTATTTTTGCAGGTGAAAAACGATAAAGACAATGGCAACTGTAACATTACAATATGACGGAAGAAGCGCGGCGATGAAGAAACTCATTGAACTCTTTGTCACGCTTGGCGGCATCGTGACCGAACAAAAAGAAACCAAACCGAAAAAAGGGTCTATTGACGAGGCTATTGCAGAATATCGCTCGGGAAAGACCTACAAGGCAAAGGACGCTCACGACCTCATTGAACAATGCTTGAAATGATGTATGAAATTGAATACACTGGCTTGTTCAAAAGAAAGGTCAAACTGCTGAAAAAGCGAGGTTATGACCTGACCTTGCTTGAAAAAGTCATCGCCGAATTACGAGAGACCGGCACTTTATCCCAACAATACAATCCGCACAAACTGACAGGAAATTATGCCGGTTTTTGGGAATGTCACATCAAACCTGATTGGCTTTTGGTTTGGGCAAAAGAGGATAATCGACTTGTGTTAGTAATGATCGATACAGGAACTCATTCTGACATTTTTGGATAACACAGATTCGCTTTGCTTTCGAAGAACTTGCTGAAGGGCAAGGATTTGAGCGAGTTTGTCAAGAGGAATCTTGAAAAGTTATAATCAAGAATTTGAGAACCAGAAACAATAATCCCCGCAACGCCATTCGGTGTTGTGGGGATTTTGTTCTTATATCGCACAAAGAATCATTCCGCTGAACGCACCGCTCGGATAGACATGCCTATACTACGAGTTGTCCATCCTCCAGTACTATTCACGACAGGAGAACTGATGAAATTCGCCATGTGATCGTAGCACCCCATCATCTGATTATTAAATGCGTAACATCTTTCATTGACCCAATAATAGCCGTGGCCACCCACTTGCAATGACTCAGGGGCAGGGCCAACGAAGTCCCCTTTCGCACCTCCCGAAGGCAGAAAGATTGTGTTGCCATTTGTTCCAACAATGCGCAATCCTGGTACGTCATTAACCGTGTCTCTTTTAAGTTCGCATTGGCTCAGCAATTCATCGCCTTCACTGGCGCTCGGCATGCGCCAACCCTCGCCCCAATTCACCGTGGCCGCGTCATCCGAAGGCTGTAAATCATACAAATCATCGGTATAACCATCATAGCCATAGCTAGCCTCTTGGCAGTACTTGGTCAATTGGTCGGAATCCCCATTGCAATACTTGTAGGTAGTCCAATCATAAACTGCTTTCGGTTCCGTCTCGCCCCAAGCGAAGTAATCGCCATAGCCCTCGGGCACCTCGGCACCCACATTGCAAGTGGCCCACAACGTACCGCTCGGCAGACCAAGGTCAACATAATCGTGGCCATTGTAGTTTCCACTGAAATTATTTGGTTCATTTGGTTTTGAACAACTTACCGCAAAAAACATCATCAGCATTAGGACTGCTGTTGCCTTCAAAGTTCTGTTCATATCGATTCAGTTTTAGTTGCTTGACATTGCAAAGAAACAAAAAAAGCACGATTTGGCATGGTTGCCATGCAAAATTATACAATTAGTGTTTACAAACATTATTATTATTATTAGATTAGTATTTTTAAACATTATAATTTTATTGATTTTAGTGTTTTGAAACATTATTTTATACAAAATATTTGTGTTTTGAAATATTATTCGTATCTTTGCGGCAAAATACAACTGCCATGAACTCAATTGAATATCTGCAAAAGGTCTTGGACAGGAAGCTGCAAGCCACCTCCACCGACTTCAAACGATACCTGTTCGAAAAAATCGACTGGAGAGACCACCTTATCGGCATCAAAGGACCCAAAGGCACGGGCAAGTCCACGCTGATGCTCCAACACATCAAGGAGGCTTTTCCCGACACTTCGGAGGTGCTGTATGCTTCGTTGGACGACCTTTGGTTTGCGACACACGCTTTTGCGGATGTGGTGGAAGACTATTATGCCTACGGCGGCCGGTATCTTTTCCTTGACGAGATTCATTATCTGGACTCGTGGCAGACCGTCTTGAAGAACCTCAACGACAACTATCCAGAGCTTTATGTTACCTACACCGGCTCGTCGATGCTCAAGATGGAGAAAGGCAAAGGCGACCTCTCAAGAAGGCTGATGGAATACACCCTGACAGGGCTTTCGTTCCGCGAGTACCTGAAGTTTGAAGGCATCAAGGACATCCCCGTCATCGAACTGAAGGACCTGCTGAAAAAGCACAAGAGCATCGCCATGGAAATCATCAGTGACGGATTCAAGGTGTTGCCTGCTTTCGTACAATATCTGAAGATAGGGTATTATCCTTTCTATAAAGACATTTACGGCGGATACGCCAACCGCTTGCAGAATGTGGTCAACCACATCCTGGAGAACGACTACGCGGTGATTGAAAACGTGGAGCAATCCACCATCAAGAAAGCCAAGAAGATGTTCATGATTTTGGCCGAACAGGTGCCACAGAAGCCCAACATGTCGGAACTCTACCGCGAGTTGGACACCGACCGCAACCAAGGGTTGAAGATGCTGTATGCCTTGGAAAAGGCAGGACTATTGTCTTTGCTCACCGACACGCCCAGAAAGCTGTCGGACCTGTCGCGACCCGAAAAGATCTACCTCAACAACACCAACCTCATGAACGCTTTCACAATGCAGCCCAACATCGGCACAATGCGTGAATTGTTCTTCCTGAACCAGTTGAGCCAATCGCATCAGGTGACCTATCCCCCCAAAGGAGATTTTCTTATTGACGGGAAGTACCTCTTTGAAGTGGGCGGACGCAAGAAAAGCTTCGACCAAATCAAGGACATCCCCAACAGTTATTTAGCCATTGATGAAACCGAGGTGGGTTTTGGAAACAAGATACCGCTTTGGATGTTCGGGTTGCTCTACTAATGAAAAAGCCGCAGTCAGGCAAGGATTTGCTTGGCTGCGGCTTTACTTTTTCTTTAACGCTTATTTTTTCGAACACACCGCCCGCACAGTTTGTCCCCGGTTGCGGTCGCTGCTGCCGCAGAGATGGCATTGGAACGAATTGAAATGGAAACCCCAAGCGCGGTACGGATACTCCACATTGAGGGTGATTGACCAATAAACACCGAGGTCAGCAGCATTGAGTTCGTCATTCCAATAGTAACCCGCAGCTGGCAAGAAGAGGCAGTTGCCGTTTGAGGCAGTGAAGCGCCACCCATTCACGCCATTCTGGGTTGTCCATACGCTGGTCGTGTTATTGAACATCTCTTCCCATTCTTCTATGGTAGGTGTGCGCCAGGCAGTGCCCCAAATGATCGAAGCTACATCGTCATCAGGTTCCAAAAGGGTCAGGTTGTCGACAAATCCGTTGAGTCCAAATACCGAGTCGGTGCAGTATTTGTTCAGCTCATAACGCTCATGAACGAAGCGGCCATATTTGTAGTTTTTCCAACCATAGAATTCCTTTGGCTCTATTTCGCCCCAGGCAAAGTAATCACCATAACCTTCTGGCGTATCAGCACCCACATTGCAGGTGGCCCACAAAGTGCCGCTCGGAAGGCCGAGATCAACATATTCATGGCCATTGAGGTTCTCGTTAGGATCCACAACACTATCATTTTCCTCGTTGTTGTTTCCACCATTATTGGGCTCATCCGGTTTCGAGCAACTCATCGCAAAGACCAGCACCATCATAATAGCTGCCATAACCTTCAATGCGCTGTTCATATCAATTCCTTTTTCATTTGCCACTGCAAAGAAACAAAAAAAGCGCGATAAGATAACTTTGGAATGAGGAATTACAGAAAATGATTACTTTTGCAATCTAAATAATACCGCATCATGTCAAACGCCATAACCATATTGAACCGAGAGGAAGACCAACGCGTTGTGGAAGCCATCCGACAAGCCGAACGCAACACCTCGGGCGAGATTAAGGTACATATCGAAAACCGCTGCAAAGGCGATGTGGAACAACGCAGCCTTTTTATTTTCGACAAATTGAAGCTCAACGAGACCCAACTGCGCAACGGCGTGCTCATCTATTTGGCCATCAAAGACCACAAATTCGCCATCCTCGGCGACAAAGGTATTAACGATGTGGTGGAAAACGGCTTCTGGAACGATGTGAAAGACTTGATGCTGAACCAGTTCAAGGAAGGGCACTTTGCAGAAGGCCTCGAGCAAGGCATCATGCGCTGCGGCGAGAAGTTAAAGGCCTTTTTCCCCTACCAATCCGACGACATCAATGAAATCCCCGACGATATTTCCTATGAGAACAACTGAACGATACAGCTGGCTGCTCTGCCTTTTGCTTGTGCTGTTTTTTGGCACAGGCTTGAGGGCACAGTTGCCAAGTCCGCCCTACCCGCCACGCCTCGTGAACGACTACACGGGCATTTTGAGTGCATCGCAAATCAGCACCTTGGAGAGCAAGTTGGTGGCATACAACGACAGCACTTCCACCCAAATCCTTGTCCTGCTTGTCGACGACCTGCAAGGTTATAGTGTTGAGCAATACGCCACAGAAATCGGGCACAGTTGGGGTGTGGGACAAAAGGGCAAAAGCAATGGCACAGTCATTTTAGTCAAGCCAAAAAAAGGCAGCGAAAGAGGCCAAGTCAACATCAGTCCTGGCTACGGCATGGAGGAATATGTCACCGATGCCACGGCCAAGCGCATCATCGAGAAAGAGATGATTCCCGCCTTCAAGGAAAACGACTACTACACTGGCATCAACAATGCCGTCAACGTCATCATGGACCTCTGCTCGGGCAAGTTTTCCCAAGACGAATATGCGGACGGAGACGGTTTCCCCTTATGGCTTATCATCCTCTTCATCATCGCCATCATAGTCGTTTTCTCCAAGTTCTCCGGAGGTGGACAGAATTACTCTGGTGGTGGCACTCGCACCATCTGGATTCCCATGGGCGGTGGATTTGGAAGCGGTGGATTTGGCGGTGGAGGCCACAGCGGTGGTTTCGGCGGCTTTGGCGGCGGCGGTTTCGGTGGCGGCGGCGCCTCGGGGAGTTGGTAAACAGATTCCCTTCGGGAATGGCAAATAGTGCTATGTTATTCTGCGGCGGCAGATAGCGCTACAAGCAGTTAACAAGTGTTGCCGCCGCTGGATAACTAAACAGAACTCCATTCCCGAAGGGGAACTCAAAAGAAAGACAACAATATGGATAACCCCATCATAGAAATTAAGAATGCCTCCATCTTCCAGCAGGAGAACCTTGTCCTTTCCAATGTCAACCTGACGCTGAACAAAGGCGAATTCATCTACCTCATCGGTCGCACGGGAAGCGGAAAGTCCTCATTGCTAAAGACTTTGTACGGTGAGTTGCCCGCCCGCGACGGCATCGTGCGCGTAGCCGGTTACGACCTCACCCAACTCAGGAAGAAGGACATCCCCTACTTGCGCCGCAAAATCGGCATCGTGTTTCAGGATTTCCAACTGCTCTTTGACCGTAGCGTGGAGAAAAACCTGGAGTTTGTGCTGGGTGCCACGGGTTGGACGGAGAAAGCCGAGATTTCACGCCGCATCGATGAAGTGTTGGCCAAAGTGGGACTGAGCGACAAGCGCAAGGTAATGCCCCATCAGATGTCGGGCGGCGAACAGCAAGGCATCGCCATCGCACGAGCCCTGCTCAACGACCCCGATGTCATCCTTGCCGACGAGCCCACCGGCAACCTCGACCCAGACACTACTTTGGAAGTGATGAAACTCTTACGTAACATCAGCGAGAACGGCCAAGCCGTGCTGATGGCCACGCACAACTATACCTTGATGCAGAAATACCCCTCGCGCATCGCCAATTGCAAAAATGGGACGGTGGTGTGTTCGGAGATGGAATAGTTTAGTGTTGAGAGTTTAGAGTTTAGAGTCAGTGGTAAGTTTAGAGTTGATAGTTAGAAGTTTATTGCTTCGATGATTTTTCGCGCATTGGCTTCGTTATCATAAAGTTGCTTCATCTGTGCATCGCGTTCTTCGATGTCGTCTTCAGTGAAATCCTCTTCCATCAACCGTTTAATTTCAGTTATCATTTGTTCAGGCTCATCGGCCACCACGCAAAGGGCATCCAATGAAGTTCCCTTCACCATGTCGGAGTTGACCAGACAGAAGCGTCCGTTGTAAAGTGCATTCAACAGCTTCAATTTCAAGCCTGTAGGTTGGTTTGTCACCAAAATGTTTACTTGGGCTTGGCGTAACAAATCAATCATCTCGGCATCATCGGGATTGGCCACCAAGGTCACATTAGAATAATTATCAGCCAGTTTTTTCAATTTGTCTGAAGGATTCAAGCCTGACACGATGCAATGTAAATCAAGTTCGGAGAAAACATTCTCTATCAACCATTTGGCTGCATCTTCATTCTCGCGAACCGAAAGGTTGCCGTGATACAAGACATACTCTCCCCTTCCCGTCTCGGAGCACACCGAGTCGGTGGCACTGAAGCCAGGCACAAGCACCACATTCTTATACCGTTGGGCAAAGTAATCGTTGTCCTTCTGCGAGATGGCAAAAATGCCTGCAGCTTTTTTCAGAACAGGTTCGTAGCGCCTTAGTTTCCAAGCTTCTATATGATAGAACAAGCGCTTCCATCCGCATCGCTCAGTATCGCCCAGTCCGTTGTAATAGTCATGCTCCACATTATGTGCGCGGACATAAATTTTCCTGTTTTTAAATCGTTTGTCCAGCAAAACAGCAGTCGTATGTAGGCCTTCGCAGAAGATAGGATAGTCATCTTTCAACAAGTCTTGAACCAAAGCCTCCGAACGGCGCGAATTGACGATGAAAGGGGTAAGACTCAACTGTTTGACAAAGGAAGTGTCGCGCTTGTAATATTTCACCTCATAACAACGCTTCAGTATCTCTTGTTCGGCGCGACCATACTCAAAGCAATGCAGATGCACCTTGACACCCGCTTCCGAAAGGGCCTTCACACGATAGAACACATCGATGACCCCACCGTAGTTGGCGGGATAAGGCACATCAAAAGCGATGACATGTAGGTGATAATCGGTATCATTCATAATGTTTGTAGATTTCAAGCAGTTTCTGTTCCTCGTTCTCCCAACACAAATCCTGTGCCGCAACGGCCAAATTATGTTTCCATTGGGCTTTTCTCGCCTCATTCGACAAGGCCTCACGGATGGTGGCAGCAATGGTAGCAGGCTCATGATTCTCAATAAACAAGCCCAAGTCGTATTGTCGGATAATCTTCTCAATCTCCGTCAAATGCGAAGCTACAATCGGCACGCCCGCTTGAATGAAGTCGAAGAGTTTGTTGGGGAGACTGAAACGGTAGTTGAGGTTGGTGTCCTTGTCGAGGCAGAAGCCCAACTCGGCAAGTTGCGTGTAAGCCATCATCTGCTGGTAAGGCATCCTAGGGAAGAAACACACACGGTCGGTGATTTTCAGGTCTTCAACCATTTGTTTCAAGATGGTCAACACATCGCCGCCGCCGATAATCATTAAGAAACAATCGTCCAACATTGCCATGGACTGCACCAATTCCTCTGCCCCACGCTGGATGTTGATGCCGGAACCTTGAAGGATCAAAAGGTGTTTGTCGGTCGGTAAACCCAAAGTTTGCTTATCGCCTTTTGGCGGCAAGGCTTTGCGTGGCGGGATGTTGCGAATGACATGGCACTTGACACCGTATTTCTCGCGGAACAGGTCGGCGATACTGTCGCAAACAGTAATCATCTCATCCAATTTGGGCACCACAAAGCCCTCTATACGCTTCCATACCTTTTGCACCTTGGGCCGATGCACCAATTCAGGCGTTTCAGTGAAATACTCATGACTGTCGAAAACAATTTTACTTCCTTTAAGCCTTGAGATGAAATAGTTGGGCAGGATAGTATCCAAGTCGTTGGATAGTAGCAAATGGGCACGATGAAACAGCAAGAAGAAAAAGAGCCTGATGTTGTACTCAGCATAGAACAATGGCCCTTTCTCGAAGAGCAGTTTCATGCGGTGCGTGGCGTATGGGCGTTCATCCATCGGTGGGCTTTTGCGCTGCTTCCGCCCGACCAAAAGCACCTCGTAGCCAGCCTTTTGCAAAGCCAGGCACGACTTGTTGACCCGTTGGTCCGTGACCAAGTCGTTAATCACCGATACGATGGCGCGTTTCATGGCGACAAAGGTACAAAGTTTTCCGTTGAAACGCAGAAAATACAAAGGTATTGTGTATTTTTGCAGGCATGAAAACCAATGTCAACCTCAAACCCTACAATAGCTTCGGCTTCGATGCCGTGGCAAAACAATTCGTTGAAATCAACGAGATTCAAGAGCTTGAATCCTTGATTCGCTCCGATGTATTCAAGCATGAGAAGTATCTGATTCTCAGTGGAGGCAACAATGTGCTTTTTCGGGATGATTTTTTCGAAGGTGTCGTTGTGCATATCAATACAAAAGGCATAGAGCCCCTTGAAGAGCAGGAAAACAATGTGATTGTTAGGGCTCAGGCCGGCGAGGATTGGCCCGAATTTGTGTGTTTCTGTGTCGAAAAAGGTTGGCATGGCGTAGAGAACCTGGCTCATATCCCTGGCAAAGTGGGTGCGGCACCCGTACAAAACATCGGCGCTTATGGCATGGAACTGAAAGACAGTTTCCTAAGTTGCGAAGCTGTGGATTTGACCACAGGCGAGACCAAGGTTTTCACCAAAGAGGAATGTCGTTTTGGCTACCGCGAGAGCGTTTTCAAAAATGAGTTAAAAGGAAAATACATCATCACTTCGGTGGACTTCCTATTGAAGAAGGACGCCCCACTCAACCTAGAATACGGCAACATCAAGGCCTATCTGGAGCAAAACGGCATCGAGCATCCCACCTTGCAGCTACTCCACGATGCCATCTGTGCCATCCGTGATGCCAAACTTCCCGATGTGAAACAGATCGGTAGCGCAGGAAGTTTCTTCAAGAATCCTGTCATTGATAGGGCACAATTAGAGGTCTTGCAGAAAGATTATCCAACGATACCACACTACGACGAGCCTAATGGCAAGGTGAAAGTGCCAGCGGGTTGGCTCATTGAGCATAGCGGCCCTTCGACCCTTCGATTGGCCTCAGGGACCGCTGGCTCAGGCACCGCCAGAGCCACAAGTTGGAAAGGCTGGCGTAATGAGCATGTGGGAGTGTATGAGAAACAGGCGCTCGTCTTGGTGCATTATGGTGGCGGGAAAGGACACGACATCGTGGAACTCGCCCACAGAATACAAGACTCCGTAGAGGAAAAGTTCGGGATTAGGATTAGCCCGGAGGTGAATTTTGTTTAGTGATGATTTGCTTGTTGATGGTTTTCAGCTTATCAACATCGGTGATGGTGGCCTATTTTACAATGACAAATTTCAAAAAACCAGGACCATCTCATGATAATCGCGGATGGAGTCCCTATTCTGGCTTGCATAAAGACGGATATCGCTTTTCAGCTTCCCGATTTCTTACTGTTAGTCTTGGCTAATTGATTACAAATAACCGAACAAATCTACCACAAATAACCGAATAAATTCACTACAAATAACCGAAAATTCAAGAAATGATTTTGTAATTAAAATAAAATCAGTAATTTTGCAGCGAAAACAAAAAGATGAATAATGAAAAAAGAATATAAATCTCGGATTGCCGACAAGCTTCTTGCCCGCAAGCTGGCAGGCAAAGGGGCTGTGCTGATTGAAGGGCCGAAGTGGTGTGGAAAAACCACCACAGCTCAACAGCATGCCAAAAGTATGCTAGACCTTGGCGATAGCGAGGTGCTAAAGCAAAGCCGAAACATGTTGGAAATAAGTCCCAAGACTTTGCTTCAGGGGGAAACGCCTCGTTTAATTGACGAATGGCAGACCTTGCCACCATTATGGGACAGTATTCGCAGTGAAGTGGACCGCCGAGGAGCCTTCTCTCAGTTTATCCTAACGGGGTCATCGGTGCTTCCACAAGCCGATGAGACCACGCATAGCGGCACAGGGCGTTTCGCCCGATTGAAAATGAGGCCGATGAGCCTTTTCGAATCGGGAGAGTCTTCAGGCATTGTCAGTCTCCGAAAACTGTTTGACGGAGAGACCTTTGAACCACAAACTTGCAATCTCGACCTGCAAAAGATGGCTTATCTCACCTGTCGTGGCGGTTGGCCTCAAGTGACATTGCTGGAAGGAGACTTGGCGCTTGACCAAGCCTTCGACTATGTCGATGCCGTCGCCGAGCATGACATCCAGCGCGTTGACGGGGTGAAACGCAGTCCCACCCGAGCCCGTCTCCTTTTACGCTCGTATGCTCGCAACATTGCCCAACAAGTCTCGTATGCCACCATCAAGGCCGACATGCTTTCAAATGATTCGGCCACATTGGACGAGGACACCGTGGCAGACTATATCAAGGCCTTGAAACGCTTGTTCGTCATTGAGGACTTGGAGGCGTGGAATCCGAATATACGCAGCAAATCTGCCATCCGGACCAGCGACACCCGCCATTTCGTCGACCCCAGCATTGGCACAGCGGCCCTTGGTCTAGGGCCCAGCGACCTAATTAACGACCTGAATTCTTTCGGGTTGTTCTTCGAAGACCTTGCCGTTCGTGACCTGCGCGTGTTCGCAGAAGCTCTCGATGGCAGACTCTACCATTACCGCGACAGCTCTGGCTTGGAATGCGATACGGTAATTCACCGCAGAAACGGGACATACGCATTGGTTGAAGTCAAACTGGGGGGCGACAAACTTATAGAAGAAGGTGTAAATGCGCTCAAGACACTCGCTACAGCCATAGACACGACTAAGATGCCTAATCCTTCGTTCATGATGGTGCTGACTGCTGTCGGACAATACGCCTACCAACGCCCCGACGGCATTTATGTCGTTCCTATAGGCTGTCTAAAAGACTAAGTCAGCTCATATGAGAACGCAAAATCCACACATTGTTGAGTTCTCCTATCACTCCAAATCCCCAAGAACCATCTCATATCACAGGAACAGGAGCGCTAAGATGCCAAACAACAGCATTATTCCAACAATGCCAATCAGCCAATACACCATAATCCTGCCCGAAGGGGACATTTTTTTCAGTCCTTTCTGTTCGTTGGCTTCGAGCAGGTGGACAATATCTCCATCATCGGGAAACAGGTATCGTGCCTTTCCCAAACACTCTTTGTATTTTGCAAAATAGGCATCTTTGACCTCATCTGCATCAAAGCCTTGTGTTTTCGGCTTGAGTGCCAAGATGAACTCTATCAAATCAGTCTTGGTGTTTGGAACAGGAAAGTTCCTGATGATTCCTGCCACCACTTCATCTGTGTCGTCGTACACATGATTCTCATCCCAAATGCTCGCCTTTCTGTTTGACTGTGCCTTTGCCTTCTCCATTTCCACCACTGCATTAGCATATCTTTCCTTGCACTCGCGTGTGGCTTTTTCAATGGCTTTAGCCAACTTTTCCATTGAAGAACCAGCTTTCATCCCTTCAAATGTGCTGCCGCAATACGGGCATTTGCCCTGCAGTCCCTCAATATTGGCACCACATGAGGGACATTTCTTCACTGTCAAATTTTTTGTTTTTTCGTTGTACATATTGCAAAATGTTACTTAGGAAACATAAAAGACCCCGCAGGTTGAGTGCGGGGTTTCTACAACATTAAAACTCATTAAAAAAGGTTGTTTGTTTTACTTCAATTATTGATGTAATCATCGATGATGTCTTTCAGTTTCGATGCCAAGAAAGAAGACTGTGGGTAGTTTTTCGCATAGTTTTTGGGGGCGACCAAGTGTCCTTTTGATGCTCTTTTCGCCACAGGAATGTCGGCAACCTTTTTCCAAATGATGTTTTCGGTCATCGGGAAAGTCTTGTCAATGAAGTAATTCATTGCTATGACAGGTCCGCCGTCCGTTCGCGTGGGTGATACGGCAATGTCGCACGGGTTGTCTTCGAAGAAAGCCACATTGCCCGATGTGAAGCAGATTGGCAGTGCGGGGAGTTTCTTCAAGAATCCTGTCATTGAAAGGGTACAATTCGAGGCTTTGCAAAAGGAGCATCCCACTATGCCACATTACGACGAGCCTAATGAAAAGGTGAAAGTGCCAGCGGGTTGGCTCATTGAGCAAGCAGGCTGGAAAGGCTGGCGCGATGAGCATGTGGGAGTATATGACAAGCAGGCGCTCGTGCTGGTGCATTATGGCGGCGGCAAAGGTGAAGACATTGTGGAACTTGCCCACAAAATTCAGGATTCCGTAGAGGGAAAGTTTGGGATAATAATTAGTCCTGAGGTGAATTTCGTTTAATCACACCCTTGACCCCATAAAAGGCCCAAGTCTACCGCTAATAAACCATGTGTGGTGTGCAGACCCTCGCTAGTGCGCTCAGCCATGACATGGAAATCGGTATTGCCGCTTATAGCCTGCGTGCTGACGATACGGTCGTTCATGTCGACAACCTGCAGAATTGCCACTCCCTTGCTGTCAACAACCCAGCCATCTTCATTGAAATGGGCGAAAGTCACGACCTTCTACTCGTCATGCTCGCTGGTATTGGCGAAGATGAGCTGGAAACGGCTGGCATTGTCGGTAGTGCGGGCCTGGAAGGTATATTCAGGCATCTGCAGCAGGTCGATGTCGGCACCGGTCATATTGTCGATGAGGTGGAGGTATTCCATTTCCAGATTATCGACTTCAACGTTCAGCGTGTAGGTACCGTCCTCGGCAGCACAGAAACAGACTGGGGTGATGTTGTTCCCGCTGTTGCACACCACGGCATATTCTTTTTCTCTTTCGGAGATGTAGAGTTTGGTGTTCTCTGGATGAAGCATGTGTTTGGGAAGCATGGCGCCACCATCAAAACGAACCATGACGCGATCGATGACATCGCCATGTTTGCGACGGACGTTCACGACCACCTCTGAGCCGTTGTTGGTGGGAGCATTTGTACTGAAGGTCATCTCCTCACCGTCTCTAACGGCGATGACGAAGATGCCTTGCATCGGGGCGATAGTATTGCCATTGCTAGGAATAATCTCTGCGCCATCCTCTCTCATGATGTAGAAGTCGCGGTCGATGTAGGCCGTCACATCGTATGGGTTACCCACGAGGTTCCAGCCCGAAAAGTTTTTTCCTTCAATATAATTCAAGGTAACATTACCATTGCCCATGTATGGCTCGCCTGTAAAGGCAAGTGTGGTGTTAGTTTTGCTGGCATAGAGGTAACCTTTACCTGAAACGAATTCGAAAGGATTTACCTTGTAGTTCCGCCATTCTTGTTCTTGGCTTTGATCAAAATAATAGAGATCGTATTCTTCTGTGTGAAAACCGTTCTCAGTAGAAGGCGAGACCTCGGTCACAGGCGAAGCAATCAGATAGAAGCCTCCTGCACCTTCACCATAGCCGTTGATAGGAAGGGTAAAGGTTTGTGGGATAGTAGGTGTCATGAAGGAGAACTCATACCAGTTGCCCATCGCACCGTAATTGTTGTTGGCGTTGAAGGTGATGCTGTTGATGCATTCGTTGGGATACTCCTGCTGGATTCTGTGGTCAAAGAGCCGGAAGGTGATGGTTTCGCCATTCAGTTGGTTGCTTACCACCGTTAGGCTTACCACATAATCGCCTGTGGGAGGGAAGAATTGAGCGCGTGCGCTGCCGCGGCACTCATCGCCACAGAAGGCGCCAATCTCAAGAGCGGTGGATGTCTGAGCTACATCGTCGATGTAGATGACACCGCTCATCGTCAGGTTGTACTGGGTACCCGTGATGGTTGTCCAATGGTTGGCTGTCGAGGCTTCTGTGAAATTAGCGGTATAAGAAGCCGACTCCGTCACCGTGAAACTGTATGTGGGACTGGTCGACAACTCAATGCCATCCTTGGTCCAATTGACGAAGGTGTAAGCATCATTGACCATGACCGTCAGCGTGCAAAGATTGCCTTCTCTGTAGGTCCCTGCCCCAAACACTGTGCCACCCTCCACTGGATTGGCTGAGACTGTAATCTCATATTCTGGCACCTCTCCTACAAAAGCGAAGGAATACCAGTTGCCCATTTCGCCGTAATTGTCGTTGGCGTTGAAGGTGATGTTGTTGACACATTCTGTTGGGAACTCCTGCAGGGTAGCATGGTCGTAGAGCCGAAAGGTGATGGTCTCGCCATTCAGTTGGTTGCTTACCACCGTTAGGCTCACCACATATTCGCCTGTGGGCGGGAAGAATTGAGCACGTGCGCTGCCGCGGCACTCGTTGCCACAGAAGGCTCCAATCTCAAGTGCGGTGGATGTCTGGGCCACATCGTCGATGTAGATGACACCGCTCATCGTCAGGTTGTACTGGGTGCCCGTGATGGTCGTCCAATGGTTGGTCTGTTGGGCATTTGAAAAGCCTAACACTGACATGAACATCAATATCAATAAAGTCTTTCTCATGACAAGGTTCGTATCGTTGTTAATTCTGTCTATTAATAATTTGGTTCATCTCACGACCAACTTGCCCAAGAAGACCTTGCCGGAACGGCAAACCACCTTGACGGTGTAGACACCAGGTGTCTGAAGGGAGGTCATCTTGTCCTTGTTGGTTTCGTATGCGACCACTTCGCCCATCATGTTCACGACAAAGATGTCACTGAGGGTTTCTGTCTCAGGCAACGCGATCGTGAATCTCGTGTTGCGCTCAATGGGATTGGGGTAGATATGCATAGGCTCTTCAATGCCGTTTTCTATGCATCCAAGTGTGCCAAAGTCGATGACGTAAGGCTCGTCGAGTTCTCCCACGATGGTGTTAGTCTGGAAGACGAGGCTCCTGTCGCTTGTCATGCTCGCCATGCCTCTGTTCCTGTCGATGACGCCGAATTCGATTTCGTTGCCGTCAGCACCTGTCACCGTAAGCATGGCATACCAGCGGTCCGTGGGTTGGAAATGCTTCAGCATGGCGCTGCCGCGGCACTCACCGTTGACGAAGGCACCGAGCTCAATGTCCTCACCATGCTGTTCCTCGCCGCTGATGGTCACTACGGCGATCACATTCATGTTGTCGGCATAGGCATGCACATTGTTCCTCCAATAGCGGTCCTCCCTGTTGGTGGGCACAGGATCCGCCTTGCTGCCATTGGCGAAGGTCAGTGTGCGGTTGTCAGAAGCCAACGACTGGTACATGTATCCTTGGCCGGGAGTCAAAGAGAATTCAGGGAACCAGCCGTAGTTGTCGTAGTAGGTGGAAAATGCGTACTGGCCCTTTACCAAGTCATTGTGTGTGGGGGTGAAGCTGGCAAAGGCCGAGGCAGCGCTTTGTTGGAAGCCACAGGGGTAGCCAATCCAGGTCCAGTTGGGATAGAGCAGTATGGGATGGTCAGAGGGATTGGCGTATGAGCCGGTCATCGTCACCTCGCAGCTGGCGGAGGTTTGGATCATGTAGCTCGACTCGTTGTTGAAGTCGGCGGAGGTCAGCTGGCCGAACCAGTAGTCGTATCCGGTGCTGGGGTAGTAGTTTTGCACGAACTTGTTGGCTGACTTGATAAATAGACCGTTGTGTCCTAGGCTTTCCTCGAGCATGGTGAGGCCGTCGATGCCGGACAGTTCGATGGAAGTGGACCACCAGGTCCAGCCATCTGCCAATGTGGTGGTTTCTTGCGAATCGAAGTTGGCTGTCACTTCAATGGCGTTGTTCACCGTGAAGGTGTAAGGGTTATCGGTCGATACTGTCTCGCCATTCACGCTCCACGAGCGGAAGGCATAGCCTATGTTTGCCGTGGCCGTCAGTGTGCATGCACTGCCTGGCATATAGTCTCCTGCACCTTCCACCGTGCCAGCACCTTCGGGCGTAACAACGGCTGTTATGGCAACAGCGTTATTGAAGGCGAAAGGATACCAGTCGCCCATCCCACCTATGTTGTTGTTGGCAACGAAAGTGATGCTATTGATGCAGTATGAGGGGAACTCTTGTTGTGTGTCATGGTCGTAGAGACGGAAGGTGATGGTCTCGCCATTCAGTTGATTGCTTACCACCGTTAGGCTCACTACATATTCGCCTGTGAGCGGGAAGAATTGGGCGTGTGCGCTGCCGCGGCACTCATCGCTGCAGAAGGCACCGATCTCAAGCGCGGTGGAGGTTTGGGCTACACCGTCAATGTAGATGACACCACTCATCGTAAGGTTGTATTGGGTGCCCGTGATAGATGTCCAATGATTGTCAGGTGGGATTTCCGAAAAGTTGGCCACAAGGGTTCTATCGCCTGTCACAACGAAGGAGTAGGTTGCATCGGTTGAGACTTCTTCACCATTCTCGGTCCAGTTGACGAAGGTGTAGCCTTCGGCGGGGGTGGCGGTCAAAGTGCAGCTGGTTCCATGGCAATAATTACCTGCACCTGTCACAATACCGCCCTCAGTTGGATAGGCCACCGATGATATCTCATAACCTAATTCTTGAATGTTGGAAAACCGACTAAAACAATCAGCATTTTGATAAAGTTCACCAAACCCACAAGGTACTATTACAGGAATACTTTGAGGAACATAAGCAAACGGGTCTCGAGGACCAACCATAGTAGGCGGCGTTTCGGGAAGAACATTTATCAATGTCAGACTTGTACAGTGTGCAAAAGCATCAAAAAGCATGACTGACACAGAACTACCAATGGTGAGTGAGGTCATTCTGCAACCATTAAATGCGGCCTCCCCAATACAGGTTACCGAGTTGGGTATAATCAATTCTCCCACGACAGACGAGCAATTAAAGAAGGCTGCATAACCTATTGATACTATAGAATTGGGTATGGTTATTGAAGTCAGTTCAGTACAATAATAAAATGCCTTACCAGCTATTACCCTTGTGCCTTCTTGAAAACTCAATGCCCCTGTTGGACGACTGCCTTTGTATCCAAGACAATAATTGTTCAAATAGAGCAATCCATCCAGTTGCTGATTATACCAACTTGTGTTTGTAAACGCAGATGTTCCAATATAATCTACCATGTTTCCTATTGTGATTGTAGAAAGATTACTACAACCATAAAAGGCACTTGTCCCCACAGAGGTCACAGAATTAGGTATAGTAACGGAAGTAATGCCTGTGCAATTTCCAAACGCAGCATCACATATCAACTTAGTACCATCTTGGATTACCAAAGAGCCTGTTGGCTTACTGCCTTTATACCCAATACAATAACCATCAAGATATAATACTCCGTTAGATTGATTACTATACCATTTTGTGTCACTAAACGCTCCTGATCCTAATTCTTTTACTGAATTGCCTATGGAAATCGTAGATAGTTTGTTACAATTATAAAAAGCTTCACTCCCAATATAATAAACTGAATTAGGAATATCCACTGAGGTTAATTCTTGACAGTATGCAAAAGTCCTTTCTCCAATGAATGTTACAGAATTGGGGATGATTATTGTTGTCAGAGTATAACAACCTGAAAACGCATAGGATCCAATCGAGGTCACTGAATTGGGAATTGTTACTGAGTTTAACGAGTAGCACCCGACAAAAGCATAAGTTCCGATTATCCTTACTGAATTGCCCAAATTTACAGACAATAAATTATCACAACCCCTAAAAGCATTATCGTCTATTGATGTTACAACATAGTCATTTCCATCGTATTCAACGATTTCAGGCACAATAAGGTTCCCCGTCGGTTTTGTGTAATCATCCCCTTCCCACCCATACACTGGATATGTTACTTCCACATAATGGTTCGTGGCATCCGTAATGTAGTAATACAACGTCTGCCCAGTAGAGCAAACCGCAGAAAAACTGTAGGAATAACCTTTCATCATCCCCACCATGCTTAGCAGCAGGAACAACGCCAATTTGCATCTTTTGTTGAATTGTAAATATCTATTCATAATGTTTTAATGATTTGATTTTTATTGTCGATAAAAAAACGCGCCAAATATAATAAAATTTCAAAGAAGTACGGTTATTGTCTGGCTTTTTTGATACTTTAATTTATGCCAAACAAAACAAAAGCCAGTTCATCTGAAAGCGATAAGCCTCAACAAGTATGTCATCCTATGGTGAACGGTGCAGTGACATGGGATTTATAGCTGTTGAGGCCATTATGAAAAACGACCGCCTCCTCCGAGAGCGGCCGTTTGGCGTTTTTCAGCAAGTGAAACGATTATTCGCCTTTCTGGGCTTTCTCTTGCTTCTCAAGGTTTTCTTTTAGACCGGCAAGAACTTCGAGGTCAACGAGGGTGCTTAGCTCAATGTTGTCATTGATTTCCTTCACGGTATGCTTGGCTGCCTAGGTGGTAGCGGTGAAGATGGTTTCATACACATCTCAAAGATTCCTTCTGTAGCTAGAACAAAAAAGCTGTATGTTGTATATGAATTTTATAGAAAATTCGTGTCTTTGCGCCAAAAGTTGGGTGGAAAATGTGTGTGAAACACAAAAAAACCGGTAGGAAAACGTGTTATTATATTTAAGCTCAAGATGCGCATGAAAGCGGGCACCACACTCTATTGCAGCCTCTTATCCTCGGTGAACCGCTCTATATTTCTGGTCTTGTGCAAAGCAAAAATCCGCCAATAGATATCGTGGTGGGAAACATGGGCTGGTTGTGCGAATTGAATAAAATCTGAAAAATGGTTCTACATGTAGAGATGCAAAATTTTGCGTCTCTACAGCAAGGCACCAGTGAGGTCGGCGGTATTGGCAAATCCATGCCGCTCACAATATTCATTGATTCCCCAGGCGACCTTTGCCGAAACCGCATGGTCTATGAAATTGGCCGTGCCAATCTCGATGGCTGAGGCACCCGCGAGCATAAACTCCACGGCATCGGTGGCATTGGAAATGCCACCCAAGCCCACTACGGGGATCTTCACTGCCTTGGCCACCTGCCACACCATGCGCAGAGCAACAGGCTTCACGCAGGCACCCGACAGACCTCCCGTAATCACGGACAGTTTCGGTTTGCGCTTCTCAGCATCAATGGCCATACCCATCAAGGTATTGATGAGCGAGACAGAGTCGGCACCAGCCGCCTCGGCAGCCATGGCAATCTCAGCGATGTTGGTCACATTTGGCGACAACTTGACCATCAGGTGCTTGTGATATACCTTGCGCACCTCGGAGACCACTTGCGAGATGCCCGTCGTGGTCACGCCGAAAGCCATGCCGCCTTGTTTCACATTGGGGCAAGAGACGTTCAACTCAATGGCGGGAATCTTTTCCAAAGCATCCACCATCTCGGCACCTTTCACATAGTCCTCCAAGGTTGAACCCGAGAGGTTGAGCAACACATTGGTATCGAAGTCCTTGATACGTGGATAAATGGTATCGATAAAGTATTGCACACCCTTGTTTTGCAGTCCGACGCAGTTGAGCATACCCGAAGGTGTCTCAGCCATGCGCGGATAGGGGTTGCCCTCACGCGGATGCAGGGTTGTACCCTTCACGATGATACCACCCAACTGGGCCAAGTCCACGAAATCGGTGTATTCCTCGCCATAGCCAAAGGTACCCGAAGCCGTCATCACTGGGTTGCGCAGCACCAGGCCGCGGCCCAAGTCTATCGTCATGTTCACCATTTCAACCTCCTTGTGTTAAATACCGGACCTTCCTTACAGACGCACACGTTGCCGTCGACGGTGTCCTCCACACAGCAGAGACAGGCACCCAAGCCGCAAGCCATCAGGTTCTCGAGCGAAACCTCGCACCAGACATTCTTCTCAGCAGCCAGCTTCGCCACAGCTTTCATCATGGGTTTCGGGCCACAGACATAGATTTTGTCAAAACTCTGTTTCTGCCATATCGAGTGCATCGTCACAAATCCTTTTTCGCCAAGGGAACCGTCTTCGGTGGTCACAATAGTCTCGCCAAGTTTTTGATAATCAGCCAAACGGAGCAAGTCAGCATCAGTTTTACCTCCCAAAAGCAAAGTCGGTCGTATGCCTTTCTCGTTCAGCACTTTGGCAAAATAATATAAAGGTGCAATGCCGATGCCTCCACCGACAAGCAGGCACTTCTCCCCTTTTTCGGGAATACTGAAGCCATTGCCAAGCGGCAATATGATATTGATGATATCGTCCTTCTCTGCTGCAGCCAAATGCCGCGTGCCTTCTCCGATTTGTTGCACCAAAAGGGTGATTTCATGGTTTTGGAAATCCACATCATGAATGGAAATCGGGCGACGCAGGTAGGTGGACGGTGAGCCGTCGACGCGCACCTGGACAAACTGTCCAGGCAGTATTTCGGGCAAGTCGCGTTCCGAAAATAAACGCAGCAGCACCGAGCGACCGAAGTCTTGCTTTTCGACAAGTTTAAAGTCTATTATTTGCTTCATAATACTATCATTACCATGGTTCCTTCATCATTGCGAGCGAAGCAATATAGGAACTCCAAATTGCTTCATCGTTCCTCCTTGCAATGACAGTTAGCACGGGACAAAGATACAAAAAAAGCCGCATAAGCGGCTTCCAATCAAAATATGCTATGAAAAACTTAGTCTTTTTCAGCTGGGGCTTCAGCGTTTTCAGCCTCTGCCTCAGGTTTCGCCTCCTCTTCAGTGAAGTCAAGCAGGTTCTTGTCCATCAGCATCTGATACCAAGCGAAGACCTTCCTCATGTCAGAAGGATAAACAGCATCTTCATCATAATCAGGCATAACGAAGGCAAATTTCTCGCGCAACTCATCATTGCTGGCCTTCTTGTAGTCGAAGTCCACCTTGTCACCCATCTTCTCATGAATCATCTTGAAGACATCCTTCAGCGGGCGATCCTCATCGGTGGAGAAAATCGAAATCTCCTCAAGGGAACTCATACGGTCGCGAGCGAAAGCAGGCGTGCACTTACCATCAAGGACAGATTCCACAATAAGCCTTCCAATGGCTTGAGATTTAATCACATACAGTCCAGGTTTACCGGATATCGAAACAACTTTAGTTAAATCCATAGTTCAATTTTTTTCAAAAACGGCTGCAAAAATAGGGAAAAGATTGGAATTGGCAATTTTTTTCTTCTACTTCACCTTTTTCCAAATCCTATCCACAAGTTTTTTGGGCAACAAGGCAATCAGAGGGGGCAAGTAGATATTCATCAAACCTGGCTTCACGACCCGTTCCTTGCGCATCATGCCTTTCAATGCCTTCCGCACAAGCCATTGGGGTGTTCCAATCAGTCCAACTTTCACGCCGAACTTCAATAGCCGAGGTTTAAGCTTGTACAATGGCGTGGCTATGGCTGCTGGACAAACCGTGGTAACGCCCACACCATACGGACGCATCTCGAAATAGAGCGACTTGCCGAAGCTCTTCAGATAAGCCTTTGTGGCAGAATAGATGGTGATGCCTGGACAAGGCAACTGGGCCGCCATCGACGACATATTAATAATGTGTCCGACCCCACGCTTTTTCATCTCCTCACCAAAAAGAACGCATAACCTTGTGGGTGTCAAGATATGCAAGCGCATCATTGTCAAGGCCTTGACCTCATTCTCATTGGTCAGTTCCTCAAAGAAAAACATACCCGCGTTGTTGATGAGGATGTCGATGGTAAGGTTTTCGGCTTGACAAAAAGAGAACAATTCCTCTGCCGCGGTCTCGGTCGCCAGATTTTGGTAATGCGATATGACTTGGATAGTTCTTCCTTGCTGCAATTCCTCGACAGCCTTATGCAGTTCCAACTCTTGATTGCTGACCAACAACAGGTTGCATCCGATTTCAGCCAACTGACGAGCATATTCCAAGCCCATACCCGAGCTACCGCCCGTAACCAAAGCCCAAGGCTGTCGCCCATTCGCTTCCACAAACCGATTGAACCATTTTTTGCTGTTCATAGTGTTCTTTCAGCTTCATCTATCTCTTGCTGCAACTTCGAGGGCAGATTCTCCACACAATGATGACATTTCATCTCCAGCGTATACATGCGCCCGATGCAATAGTTGGAATGCTTGCACTCGCTGCGCGTCACCTCACCGCGTTGGAGCTTGTTGATGAAATCGGTGTCGTTGACCAAAGCACGTGCCATTTGCAAGGCAACGAAACCAGAGTCAAGCACCTCCTCCATCTTTTCTTTCGAGACCATGCCGCCCACATAAATGAGGGGCATTTTCAGTTTGGCGCGAAACTCCTTGGCATCCTCCAAAAAATAGCCTTCGCTAAAAGGCACCGTGGGAATCATCAGACGACCTGCAAAAGCCAGTCCAGCCTTGAGCCACCAAAACTTCTTCATGTCCATGTAATAGCGCAAGGTCTTGAGCGGCATCGCACCGCGCATCACCTCCATCGGGGCCTTGCTGACAAAGCCTGCTGTGAGCACAAGTGCATGAACGCCAAGGCGTTCCAACTCCTGCGCCACTTTGACACACTCCTCCTGCTGCATGCCACGCCTAAAGCCGTCATGCATGTTCACCTTGACCACCACGGCCATATCGTCGCCAGCAGCACGCATCACTTCTTCCATGACGAGGCGCATGAAACGCATGCGGTTGTCCAACGAACCACCAAACTCATCGTGGCGGCGATTAGTATAAGGTGATAAGAACTGACTGATAAGGTAACCATGACCCGCATGGATCTCCACACAGTCGAAACCCGCCTTGCGTGCCAAATTGACGGCTTTGCCAAAATCACGCACCAAGTCGTAAATCTCTTCTTTTTTCAATTTCCTATGGAAGGTCGGGGAATAGAGGTTAAAACCTCCTGACGCACCCACAGGCTTGCAGCCGCAAGTGGCTCGGTGCGTCATATTACCACAATGACCCAACTGGATGGAGGCCTTGGCACCATAGGAATGAACTGCATCAGTGAGGCGCTTCAATTCGGGGACAATCTCTTCACGCATCCACAGCTGGCCATCGAACGAAAGACCCGACTGGTTAACGGCTGCATAGGCCACCGTCGTCATGCCGACACCACCACGAGCTACAGCTGTATGATAGTTGAACAAATCATCGGAGGGACGGTTGCCGTAGGCCATGTTCTCGAAGGCAGCAGATCGTATCACCCTGTTACGCAACGTGACAGGTCCTATCTGGCATGGTGTGAAAATCTTGGATTCCATAAACAAGTTGTTTTACCAAATGAAGGGAATAAAACGCTTCGTTTTTTTCGTATCAAGTTCGTTAACAAACTCTACCTTGTAGGCATCATAAATCCTATGGGCTCGGGGGGCCAGATTGGCAAAAGTCCACCAAGCGAACACTGCTCCCGCCCATGACCATGTCAGAATAGCGAAACCCACCCATTCCACGAACTCGCCGAAATAATTGGCTGAAGTCACATAGCGGAACAGGCCTCCCTTGGGCAGATAGTGATTCGTATCGCCGTCCTTGCGCAGGTTTCGGACAATGTCATCGGATTGGATATTGATATACATGCCTATAAGAAAGACCAAGAAACCACCGATAAACCTTGGGTCAGTCAACCAGTCGCGACCATAATAGTCATCTGGTGAGACATAGAAAATCCATCCCCCTTGCATCAAAGCGTTCAAGACATTGAAAACCACACCCATCAAAATGATAGACAGTGGCATCACGCTCTTTCCGCGCAAACGGAATGGAAACACAAACGAACGTTGGAAATAATGCAGCTCGAAAAGGAAAAGAAACGCCAGTCTCACCAAGTCGCCACGACGGTCGGATAAAAGCCACAGTAACAGCATGGCGATAAACACAGGCGACTCCATCAACACCCAGCCGAGCTTGTTGTTGACCGATGGTCCCCATTTCGGGTTGTAAAACTTACCATAACCCGCATCAACGAAGAAGAGGCTCACATACACCACTAGGGCGGTACTCGCCATAATAATCAGGAATAGGTTAAAGGTATGAATCGACATTTTCGTTAAGAAAAAAGTTTTCAAAAATAGGGAAAACCGACTTAAGTCGGTGATATTTTCACCAAACAATCAAAAAAAAGCACTATTTTTGCACTTTAAACATCAAAACCTCATCATTATGAATGCATATTGGTATCTTGTCATTGGCATTAGCATTGTCGGATTGTTGGTCCAATGGAAGCTTAAAAGTGTGTTTGCGAAATACTCAAAGGTGATGTCGCCTGGAGGGCTTACCGGTGCTCAAATCGCACAAAAGATGCTGAACGATAACGGCATTTATGACGTTTCCGTGACCTGCGTCAAAGGGCAACTCACCGACCATTACAACCCTAGCAAGAAGACTGTCAACCTCAGTGAGAGTGTGTTCAACATGAACAGCGTATCAGCCGCCGCTGTAGCCGCCCACGAATGCGGTCATGCCGTGCAGCACAAGGTGGGTTATGCCCCCTTGCGTTTGCGTTCCGCCCTGGTGCCTGTCGTCAACATCTCATCCCAATTGTCGATGATTGTCATCATCATCGGTTTGTTGATCATCAACACTTTCCCGGCCCTGTTTTGGGTCGGCATCGCCATGTTTGCTTTGGTGTTCCTTTTTAGTGTAATCACCCTGCCGGTCGAGTTCAACGCATCGCGACGCGCCTTGGCTTGGCTACAATCATCCAACTCGCTCGGCGAAACCGAGTTGGCGCAAGCCAAGGAAGCCCTCAGATGGGCCGCAAGCACCTATGTGGTGGCAGCCCTGTCATCCTTGGCCTCACTGCTTTATTACATTGGTTTGGGAAACAGCAGAAGATAACACCGTTTCCTATATCAAAAGAAAGAACACTACGAAACCACCTATCATTCCAGGAATTTCGCGTACTCTTTTTTCACGCGAAGAGCAAGTTCCTCTCCGCCATTGTCATCAACCGCACGCATGAATTCCATTCGGGCATTGTCGTATTGCATCTGCAGTTGCTCCGAAAAGAAAGGCTTGTATTCAGAATAGTTTTTCCCCATTTGGATTAACTGATTGATAGCGGCATCCCAATCTTCTGCATTGTAATGCTTGGCTTTTTTTGAAACCTGGCTCACGAATTTCTCGGCATGTGCAACAATTTCTTTTGGATTATCAGCCATTTCATATGTAGCAGGACTGCTTTGGCAACCAGCAAAGGCCAACATGATAACCAATAAAAGGGGTAATACTTTTTTCATCTTTCTAAAAATTTGGTGCAAAAATAATACATTTTATAATTGCGAACGAAAAAAAATCCGTATTTTAGCCGTCCATTTTGCTGTGGAGTTGTTGGCAGTTGAGCTGTTGTTGATAAGCAGACAACTGCAAGCCTTCACAACAACCAATGAAACAACATTAAACAAATCAACAATAAACAATCAACATCAATGAGCACTATCAAAGATTTGGAACCGAATGGCGTGTGGAGAAACTTCTACAGTCTTACCCAGATTCCGCGCCCTTCGAAGAAAGAAGCAAAGGTAATCGCTTTCATGAAGCAATGGGGCGAAGAACATGGCCTAGAAACCATTATTGAAGACTGCGGCAATGTCATCATGCGCAAGCCTGCCACCCCTGGCATGGAGAACCGCAAGGGTGTCATCCTGCAAGCTCACTTGGACATGGTTCCGCAAAAGAATGCCGACAAAGTACACGATTTCGAAAACGATCCGATTGAAACCCATATCGAAGACGGTTGGGTGAAGGCCAATGGAACCACCCTTGGCGCCGACGATGGTCTGGGCGCTGCCGCCGCCATGGCCGTCCTCGAAGCCACCGACCTGCAACATGGTCCCATCGAGGCCCTCTTCACCATCGATGAAGAGACCGGCATGACTGGCGCCAACAAGCTACAGCCTGGATTGTTGCAAGGCGATATCCTGATGAACATGGACTCGGAGACCGAAGGCGAACTCTATGTGGGTTGCGCTGGTGGTGTCGACAACATCGGTACTTGGATGCCTACCTTTGAAGCCGTTCCTGCTGGCATGAAAGCCTTCCGTCTCTTCGTGAAAGGCCTAAAAGGCGGTCACTCGGGCATGGACATCAACCTGGGTCGCGCCAATGCCAACAAGGTGCTGAACACCATGCTGCTGATGGCAGCCGAGAAATATGGTTTGCGTCTTGCCTGCATCGATGGTGGTAGCTTGCGCAATGCCATCCCAAGAGAAGCCGAAGCCATCGTGGTCGTCCCTGCTGACAAGGAAGAAGAATTCAAATTGTATGCCGCTGAATATGAAGGTATCTGCAAGGAAGAATTCGCTGAAGTCGAGCCCGAGCTGGCCATCCTCTGCGAAGCTGCTGAGATGCCCAAGCAGGTCATTGACGTGAAGACGCAAGACAACATGTTCTGCGCCATCGCCCGCTATCCCAACGGCGTCATCGCCATGTCGGAAGACTTTGAAGGCACCACCGAGACCTCGAGCAACCTAGCTACATGGAAGATGGAAAACGGCAAGATCGAGTGCGTCTCACTGACCCGTAGCCTTGTCGATGCCGCCAAAGACAAGCTGGCTGAGCAAATCCGCAAGAACCTCACCGACAACGGTGCCGAGGCCTACTCCACTGGCGACTATCCCGGCTGGAAGCCTAACATCAACTCGACCATCCTCAACCTGATGAAGAAGGTCTATTTAGAGAAGTTCGGCAAAGAGCCTAAGGTGATGGTCATCCACGCCGGTTTGGAATGCGGTATCCTCGGATCGAAGTATCCGCACTGGGATATGGTCTCATTCGGTCCCACTTTGGTGCACCCACACTCACCCGACGAAGCCCTGCTCATAGAGAGTGTGCAACCCTTCTGGGACTTCCTCGTTGAAACACTGAGAAATATCCCTGAAAAAGAAGTCGTTGCATAAGCGATTCATTATCATAGATTTGAAAAAGGCAAAATCGGTTTCGTTTTTGCCTTTTTCTTTTTTTTCAAAAAAAATGTTGGAGCAAAGGAAATTCTTTGTACTTTTGCAGCCCGATTCAAAGGGATTCTAGCGAATAGTAACAATAAATAAGATAGAGAGATGAAGCGCACTTATCAACCTTCGAACAGAAAACGTAGAAATAAACACGGTTTCAGAGAGAGAATGTCAACGGCTAACGGCCGTAAGGTTTTGGCCCGTCGCAGAGCCAAAGGCCGCAAAAAACTTACAGTTTCTGACGAGTATTAATTTTCGGAAGCCGTTATATTTCTCATTTAAGGTAACGAAGGCGAACCCGTTAGGGATTCGCCTTTTGTTGTTTTTCATTGTCGCAAACTGCGTCTCGCAGTTTGCTTATTTAATTACCTTTTTCGAACTGCGAGACGCAATTCATGACAATGAGCAACGATAAATGATTTCCTCTCCCCTACGCGCCAAATGCATACGCTCGCGTTGTTCTTCGGAAATTTCATAGTAAATCCTATCCTCCGTCACTTTAAAGCCCGCCTTGCGCAACACCTCGGCATAGTCGCGACCGAATTGGCGCACGTGGTCGTATTGTCCGTATAAGCACTGTCGTTCCTTTGGGTCGGTGACACTCGGGTCTTCAAAGGTGTCTACATCGGGATTGATAGGGACTAACAGTATCGCCCAACCATTAGGTTTCAGGATACGCTGGATTTCAGAGAAAGCCTTGTTGGCATCGCTGACATGTTCAAGGACATGATTGCAGATGACCACATCGTAGGTGTCGTTCGGTTGGTCAATGGCTGTGACATCGAGATGCAAGTCAGCGATGGGAGAATCAAGGTCAGCGGTAGTATAGTCGAGGTTTTTCAAAGCACGGAAACGCTTCAAGAAAGGCTGTTCAGGCGCGAAATGCAACACCTTGAGCGGGGCCGTAAAGAAATCCGTTTTCTCTTTCAGATAGAGCCACAGCAAACGATGGCGTTCAAGCGAAAGGCAATTGGGACACAATCTGTTATCCATCGCCTTGCCGTAACCATAGGGCAAAAACTTGCGGAAATGCTTGCCACATACGGGACATTCCACCTTGTTGCCCCAATAGAACGGACGGATTAGGAAACTGAACACATAGCTCAGCCTGATGAGCCATTGCCGGGGAAAAATCTTGGTGAAAAGAGAAATCAACTTCTTCATTTTCGGATAATCGTGTTTGATAGCGCAAAAATACGGAAAGAATCCCTATCTTTGCAAAAAATAATGAAAATGCGGTTTTCGATCATCATACCCGTCTACAACCGGCCACAAGAAGTCGATGAGTTGTTGGAGAGCCTTTGCCATCAGACGCTCAAAGATTTTGAGGTCGTTGTGGTGGAGGACGGCTCGACGGAGAGATGCGATGACATCTGTGAGAAATACAAGGACCGACTCGCTTTGAGCTACCACTTCAAGCCCAACTCGGGTCCAGGGCCTTCGCGCAACTATGGGGCCGAACACAGCCAAGGCGAGTACCTCATCATTTTGGACTCCGATGTCATCGTGCCGGAAAACTATTTGGAGACCATACAAGCCGAGCTCGACCGTGAGCCTTGCGATGCTTTCGGGGGTCCCGACCGCGCCCACCCCTCGTTCACACCTATACAGAAGGCCATCAACTACTCGATGACCTCCTTCTTCACCACGGGCGGCATCCGCGGCGGAAAGAAAAAAATAGACAAGTTCTATCCTCGCAGCTTCAATTTGGGCATCAAGAAAAGCGTATACGAAGCCTTAGGAGGCTTCGCTCCTATGCGTTACGGCGAGGACATTGACTTGAGTACCAGAATCTTCAAAGGTGGCTACAGCTGCCGGCTTTTCCCCGAGGCTTTCGTATATCATAAACGACGCGTCAAGTTCAGCTCGTTTTTCCGTCAGGTGAAGCATTCGGGTGAGGCGAGGGTTATCCTAAAAGACAAATACCCCGAGACATTTAAGCTCGTGCATCTATTGCCCGCCGCCTTTGTGGTTGGCAACGTAGTATTGGTTGCGGCCTGTTTGGTGCATTTCATTTTGGCCTTCGTCCTGAAACGCACTTTTTCATGTTGGGCTCTACTTTGGCTGGCTCCCATCCTGCTTTACGCCTTGATGGTCTTCATCGACTCATTGATTAAAAACAAGAGCTTGAAGGTCGCTTTGCTCTCAGTGCCAGCGGCTTATTGCCAACTTTTTGGCTATGGCCTTGGATTTATTGGAGCGTTTTTCGGCAAAAAACAGTCCTCGCAAGGGGAAAAATCGTAATTTCGCAGCACCTTAATTATATTATCATGGGGTCATTTTGGAAAATACTGCTTGTTTCCGTTTTGATTTTCTACATTTTCAGCCTGATTATCAAGTGGATATTCAGAAGGAAGATGAGAAAACTCCAAGAGCAAATGGAACAATTTGGGCAAAACGGAAACCAATCTGAAAGAGATGAAACCAAGAATCCACATGTCGACCCAAACATAGGTGAATACACTGATTTTGAAGAAATTGAATAGAAAATATTATACACAATGAAAACCACTATAACAACAAAAGAAAACAAAACTACAACGACCCTTCGACCCTTCGATTGGCCTCAGGGACCGCAGGCTCAGGGACCTAAATTTTGGTCCATTATTATAGCCATCGTTGCCTTCGCACTCATCTCATGGGTTTATTTCTACCCCGTGCTCCAAGGCAAGCGCGTCAAGCAACACGACATGGAGATGCACAAGGGCATGGCCCAGGAACTGACGCAATATCGCGAAACCACGGGAGAAACCGCGCTTTGGACCAATTCGGCTTTCAGCGGCATGCCCGCATGGAACATCACTGCGCCACAAAAGACCAACCTTTTCCAATATGTACACAAGGTACTTTCCATAGGGTTACCCAGTCCATTGGGAAGCGTGTTTATCAGCATGTTAGGCTTCTTTATCCTCTTGCTGGTCTTGGATGTCGGCGTATGGGTGAGTGCCTTAGGAGCCATCGCATATGGGTTCACCTCCTACCTTTATATTATCATTGGAGCAGGCCATAATGCGAAAGCAGTCGCCATGGCCTATATGGCACCCGTCATTGCTGGCGTTTTGCTGACCTATAAGGGAAAATACCTATGGGGATTGGTACTGACCGCCATAGCCGTTGCTTTGGAGCTGTATGCCAACCACTTGCAAATCACCTATTATCTTGTGTTGATTCTTGTCGTTATCGTTATTGCGGAGTTCATTTCCGACATCCGACAGAAGAAGCTAGTGCATTTCATCAAGGCGAGCCTGATGTTGTTGGTCGTTGCCGTCATTGGCGTCCTCACCTTCTCCACCAAGCTATATGCCAACTATGAATTCGGCAAGGAAACCACCCGTGGCAAACCTGTGCTGACCAGCAACGAAGCAAATCAAACCCAAGGCCTTGACCGCGACTACATCACACAGTGGAGCTATGGCAAGGGCGAGACCTGGAGTCTTATGATTCCCAATGCCAAAGGCGGCGCTTCAGCCTACATTGGAAAGCAAAACCCCGTTTTGGAAAACGTCGATGGACGGTATAAAGAAGGCATCGCGCAAAGCAATGCCTATTGGGGCGACCAACCTGGCACGAGCGGCCCTGTCTACGTAGGCGCTATCGTGGTGTTCCTTTTCGTTTTAGGTGCCTTGACGGTAAAAGGCAAGCTGAAATGGGCGCTGCTCATTGCCACACTGCTCTCCATCCTACTCAGCTGGGGCAAAAACTTCATGGGCTTCACCAATTTCTTCTTGGACTACATCCCAGGTTATGACAAATTCAGAGCCGTTTCCATGACCTTGGTCATCGCTGAAGTCACTATGCCTTTGCTAGGTTTCTTGGGCTTGGCCGAGATGGTCAAAAAGCCAGAGAACTTCAAACAAAACACGACCAAATTCTTCATTGCTTTGGGCATTACGGCTGGATTCTGCTTGATCTTCTACCTCATGCCCAAGACTTTCTTTAATTTCCTCAGCCAAGAAGAAGCCAAGCAATTTGCAGCTATGAGTTCGGGCAAAGACGGTGCTGTCTATGCCCAGTTCGCCTCACAGCTTGAAAACGTCCGCGTGGCCATTTTCCGCAAGGACGCTTTGCGCAGCCTCGCTTTCATCATCTTGGCCGCTGTGCCGTTGTTCCTCTATGGCAAAGGTAAGCTGAAAGCTGTGCCTACATTCGCCATTTTGGCTGTACTCATCATTATCGACATGTTCCCCATCGACAAACGTTACCTCAACGATAGCAACTTCATTGACAAGGCGAAATTCGACAAGCCCTTTGTAGCCTCCGCCGCCAACCAGTATATCTTGAACGACAACACCTTGAGCTTCAGGGTGGCCGACATCACCAAAGACATGTTCAACGATGCCAGCACTTGTTATTTCCACAAGTCGATTGGTGGCTATTCGGGTGCCAAACTCCGCCGTTATCAAGATATCATCAGCCAATATCTAGGCAAAGAGCTCAACCAACTTAGGACTGCAAAGACTGCACAAGACATGATGCTGCTCTTGGAACAACAAGAGGTGCTTAACATGTTAAACACCAAGTACATCATATTCAATCCTCAGAGTCAGCCGTTTGAAAACCCGTTTGCTTATGGTAACGCATGGATGGTGAACAACATCCAAATGGTCAATACGGCCAACGAGGAATTTGATGCTTTAGCCACTACCGATTTGCGTCACACTGCCATCATCAACAAAGAGTTTGAGCAACAGGTGGCAGGTTATAAACCCAATGCGGAAGAAGGCAGCATCACCTTGACCGACTACCGACCCAACCAGCTGATTTACTACTTCTCAGCAAACGAAAACAAGCTTGTGGTCTTCTCCGAGATCTGGACCAGCAAAGGTTGGACAATGCAGATTGATGGACAAGAGTGTCCGCTGCTACGCGCCAACTACCTACTGCGTGCCGCCATGGTTCCTGCTGGCCAGCATGAAATCGTGATGCGTTACGAACCGAAGGTTTGGAAAGTGGGGGGAATCGTTTCACTGGTGAGTTCGTTGGCCATTTTGCTTGCTGCAGTGGGTGCCCTCATCTACTCGTTGAAGAAGCAAAAAGCTACGACAAAAGAATGATTCATGCTCTCCATCGTTGTCTGCACATATAATCGCGACAAGTATCTTTATGGTGCACTTAAATGCATCGCTGAAAACGGTTTCCCAGCAGATGCCTATGAAATCATCTTGGTCAACAACATGTCGACCGACAACACCGAGGCCGAATGCCAAAGGTTTGGGCATGACTATCCCAATGTGGATTTCCGTTATTTTGTCGAGACCAACCAAGGACTTTCGTATGCACGAAATCGAGGCATCGAAGAAAGCCGGGGAGAGACTTTGCTCTTTTTGGATGACGACTCCTACATACAACAAGACTACCTGAAAAACCTACAGCGACAACTAAACGATCATCCTGAAGCGGACGCTTTTGGAGGCAAGATCGATCCCATATTCGAGTCGGGGGAAGCGCCGAAATGGCTTTCCAAATGGAACTATTCATGGGTGTCGGCCATCGACATGGGTGACAGGGTTTGCCAATTTGAGGGCAAAGCTTTCCCCATTGGCGCCAACATGGGCATCAGGAAAGCCATGCTGGAAAAAATTGGTGTTTTCAATACGCAATTGGGACGCAGCAAGAAGAACCTGATGGGCGGCGAAGAGAAAGACCTTTTTGAACGCATCCAGCAGCAAGGAGGATTGATTTACTATTTTCCCGACGTGATAGTCAACCATATGATTCCGCCAACACGAACCACCAAAGACTACGTGAAACGCTTGGGTGAAGGTGTTGGAAGAAGTGAGAGGATCAGAACATTAGGCATATCGAGATGGAAGTATTTGAAGAGGCTTTTTTCAGAGTTGGTCAAATGGGGAGGAACCGCTATCCTATGGCTCGGCTTTGCACTCAAGGGACAGATCGAAAAAGGCAACATCCTTTTCACTTTTAGGCGAAAAGTGACCTCAGGATTGCTTAAAAAATGAACTTATCCGTTCGCAGGTATCCAAACTATTCTCGCCCCAGCATTTTTTGACCAACACTGCCTTTTCAGCCTCATCTGGACAGAGTCCTGCATTTCCAACCAACTCCAAAAGCGTTTCAAAGCTGCATGCCCGATGTCCGTAGGTCATATCTTCAAATGACCAAATAAAAGGTCTTTCATTCACGTATTCCTCTTTATCAAAAAGATAAAGGATCACGTCCTTCTTTTCCATCAAGATGTAGTCATACATGACAGATGAATAATCGGTGATGAGCACATCCGTATAAGGCAGGACAGGATAAATGTCCAATGTGGAAGGCAGCAATTTGATATGTGCCAAGCCGTTTAATATAACAGGATCGATGAAGGTATTGGCATGAGGCTTGATAAGAAGCAAGGCATTGTTTTCCGACAGGACCTCCTCCATTGATTTGAAATCGAAGCCGGCGGTTACAAAGTCGTTTTGGGAATCGCGCCAAGTAGGCATATAGACAAACACCCTGTCAAAGTTTCCCATTTGACCTATCAAATCCAATGTTTCAGTAGGCTCGTAGCGGTCGATAAACGTTCTTCTTTTCTCTTCGGGCCATGTCAGAATCTCGTTTCGGGCCAAACCCATGTTGAGGCATCGTTCAAGAGGAATACGAAAACTACGGGCAAACACCTCGGAAAACAATTCAGTGGATGAGACAACATAATCGGGACGTTTGAAGACCTCTGGATGAAAATATCGCTCTTTCAAGGTTTTTTTCACGAAACGATCTGCCAAAATCCCTGATTCGATGTCAAACTCGATACGTTTCAAAGGCAATCCGTGCCACAAGTTGACCAACTTGGCGCCACCAGAGAGGCAGAACATGATATCGGACGAATAGGCGTTGAAAAACCAACACTTCGCCCTCAGTGCGAACCATATTCCAGCAGGGCTGAGAACATGATAGGCTTTCAATCCCTTTTCCTTGATAGTACGAACCGTAGTCCTATTGACACTCAACCAAGCGCAGTCAATATCGGGCATCTGCTCCGTGACGTGAATAAACAGGTACTTAGCGTTGTCGTTGAATGCGCCACGGAAACTGCCAAAAGCCCATTTCTTCTTACTTCGCGGAACAAGGAAGGAAAACGGGTAGATGCAATAGCAAATCAGATAGGCAAGGAATTTCATCATTTTGGGGCAACAAGTTCTTGGTTATGAATGGTTTTTGCTATCTCTTCTTCAGAAGGCAGTTGTCTCCAATTCCCATAGATATGCGTCAAGTAGGCATCGGCATCGTGAGGGATGGGCAGCATATGCGATTCAAACTCTATCAAAGCCAATGGGAAAAGCTCGTGTTCCCAAAAGTAGTGTCGTGAATAACCTTGACCTAACTCGTAATGCATCTCCCCTTTCTTACGAAAAACGTTAAGTGGCCATGTCAGGGGAACGAGACATTGATAGACAAACCATTGAATTGTCGTGACCAGTTTCCTCAATCCCTCGTTCTTGATTTTATACAAATAATGCAGAAGGGCCACACGAAGCTTGGCACACACGAATGCACGAGCAAAACTATTCTTCGACACACAGAAAATATCCACTCCTACTCCCTTGTATTTGTAAAGTTTCCCTCGAGAAGGAAACGAACCCAGAAGCGTGCCTTCCTTGGTTCTAAACTTGGGGAAGCCATTGATGTAATTGAAATCGGAATGGCGATCGTGAAGCACATATTCATCAGATTCAAGTCGACACAGAATGGAGAGCAGCTTATGATAGTCCTTCTCGGGCAATGCGATGTCAAGATCATCATCCCATGGAATGAAGCCATGATGACGCACCGCTCCCAATGCCGTACCACTACTCAAATAATAGGTAAGGCCATTCTCCTTGCAAATCCTATCAAGAAACAGGACCTCCTCCAACATTTTTAGCTGGAGCTCACGCAAAGGAGAGCCGTCGGGAGCGTACTTTTGCCTCAATGCTGCTGTGTCAACCATAAGAGCCTCATTTGAAACAATAGCCCCCGCTCACTTCTATGATGCTACCGTTCACGAAGGCGTTGTTGACGCAAAAGCGGACTGCATCGGCAATCTCTTCGGGTGCCGCAAACCGCTTGATGGCGGTCTTGTTGTATATGTTATTCCTGATCTCCTCGGGTTTGTTTTTTTGCCATTCCGTTTCCACAAAGCCAGGGGCAATGGCATTCACAGTAGTGCCCGTGCCTTCAAAACATTTCACCAGGTTTTTCGCCAAAGCCATCACAGCGGCTTTGGTCACGCCATAGGACAATGAGACGCTATGGGGCAAAATGCCCATCAGTGAGCCCGTAAACACAATCCTTGAGCCGTTGGGAATGACATCAAACAAATCCCTAATGAGGTAGACATTGCTGTTCACGTTCATTTGCATCACCCTTTCCCAATCCTCTTCTTGAATCTCCTGCAAGCCCTTCCTCAACGTCATACCCGCGTTGCATACGATGCAATCAATATGGCCTTTCTCTTTCATTTTCAGGGCAAAGTCGCGCATCTCCTGTTTGTTGGTCTGATCGGCCCAAAGAATCTCGAACGAATCGCTCACTGCCGAAAGCCTTGCCTTGCAGGGCTCAACCGAAGGTTCATCATAAGCATAGGTCACCGTCACAAAATAGCCTTCTTTCAATAGCATTTCCGCTGTAGCCAATCCGATGCCACGCGTTGCACCCGTCACAATTGCATTTTTCATATCTCATACAAATTTTGTCTTTCCGTAAAACGTTGCATTATCTCGGCCATACAAATGCTCTCGCGTCGGCGAAGACGTGCCGTTGAGAAACGATGGCCAATAACACAACGGATGAATTCCTGTATTTCATAGCGAAGTCCGTCACCATCCCACTGATAGAAAAACTTTTTGTTCTCGTTCTGGTTTTCATAACGCAGCTCGAAATAATCGGTCTTCCACCACGGTGCAGGGACGTAAGCATAGCCTTTCGTACCACTGATAACAAGGTTACCCTCCGTCTTCACACCCAGTCCCACTTGGAATGAACATACCGCCGAGGGATAACGAACCAACCCTTTCGTGTACATGTCAACGCCACCTTTCATCCGGCTGAAAAGGATGAGGTCATCATAATGGACGCCCATCAGCTTGATAATAGGTAACAATGGATAGCTTCCCAGTTCATACAATGAGCCGCCAGCCTGTTCAGGATTAAACTCACGGAGCGTCAAGTCATCATCCCAAAGTTTTGACAACGAAGCATTTATATCAACTACCTGACCTATCACACCAGATTTGACCATCACCATCAGATGGTTAAAGGCTGGGCAATGGGCTGTTTTGTTAGCCTCCATCAATACCACGTTTCTGTTCTCGGCGAGTTCAAACAACTCTTTCGCACGCTCGCCACGTAGCACCATAGGAGTCTCGCACAGCACATGCTTTCCTGCTAGCAGGCTCTGCTTGATGTAATCATAGTGCGACAGATGAGGCGTTGCCACATACACGGCATCCACTTCCTTCAGTAAAGCGTCGAACGATAAACAAGGTTTTATGTCCTTTTTTGTAACGACATAGTTCTTCAATGCATCTGCATCAGTATCAAAAGCCGCCACCACCTTGACGCCACTCACAAAAGAAGACTCTGGGATGAACCTGCGGGCAACACGGCCGCAACCCACCACACCAAACTTCACCTCATCTTGAGTCTCTTCCCTGAGCATGGTGGATGAAATGCCTTCTGTCCTGGGCAAATAAACCACTTCACAATATTCCCTCAGATAGTCGAAAAGGCCTTCCCAATCGGAACCGATGGCGAAGATGTCAACATCGTATTTTTGGATGTCATCAATTTTTTGGCCCACATAGTCCTCGATGATGACTTCATCGACAAAACCCGTCGACTTCACCGCCTCTACCCTTTCGAGCACATTGTTGCGCACATTCAACTTGCCACGGTTTTTGTCAAAGCTGTCGCTCGTGACTCCTACAATGAGATAATCACCCAAAGCCTTGGCGCGCCTCAACAGATTGATATGACCTTGATGCAATAAGTCAAACGTGCCATAGGTAATGACTTTTTTCATTTCCAGTAAATTTAGATTTGCAAAAATAAGGAATTTTCAAGAAGGAGAGGTATAAAGAAAGAAAAACCGTTACTTTTTGCGCTAAAACCCAAAGCTCATCGCTTCAACTTCACTGCTTCCAACCCCTTATCAATCAATCTATTGACAGAATCCGATATCTTCAACTTATAGACGGAATACAACCCTATTACCAAGAACACTATGGATTTCAGCAAAGAATCAATGACCAAACCAATCACTGGCTTGCTGAACAGTCCGACAAACCATGGCGTCAGTGACTTCGACCACAGCCAGTCAAGCCCAAACATAACGCCCACAACCAAAATAACCAACAGTTGCTTTGAGGACAAGGGCAAGGTGCCGATTTTCCAGCGAATCAGAGCCAAGAGAAGCGTATAGTGTACCATATAAGCCACCAAAGTTGCCATGGCTGCACCATTCACGCCCCAATCACCTACCCAACGCGCGTTGAGCCACCAGGCCAAAACGGTAAGCAAGATGGTGAAAAACAGCGAGTAGTAGTAGATTTTGGAATAGCTCAGCACCGTGGTTCCGACATTCAACGTAGAGTTGACCAAACGACTAAGGCCCAAGATGAGCACAGCCCATTTGCCTGCCGCGAACACTTCGCCGTTGGGCAACAGGGCAAAAACCGTGTCGATATTGATCCAGATAAAGAAAAACACCAACGAGCCAACAAGGAACTGGTGCAGGGAAACGCTCTTGCAGATTCGGTCGGCCTCCTTCACGTTGCCATCGGCCATGGCCTGCGAAATCTGTGGCTTGCTGATGGTTCCCAAAGAGCGGTAAGGCATTTCTACCAACGAAGCGATATAGATGGCGATAGTCAAGATGCCACCCACGGCAAGACCTTGCTTGCCCGCAACAAAATAGCGGTTGAGCAAGGGTGTAATGTTACCTGCCAAAGCTGAAGTGATGAGGAAGACCGTATAAACCAAAAAGTCGCGTTTCAGTTTGGGAGTAATATATTTTTTTTCGATGCGGAACGACACTCGATGCAAAGTCAGCAAATATACGATGTTAACTACTGTGGCTAAGCCATATGACACGCAAAACGCTATGACCATGCCCGTGAGGGAGAGCACATGGAAGCCATAAAGCAGGTAGATGACCAGCGTCATCACCCGCAACCCCACCTCGCGGATGAAACGGGGCACCACGATGCGCATCAACAGGTTGGAATTGGTCTCGAACACCGAGATGTAGAGCATGAAGAAAGCCAGCGGAATTACATAATAGATGTAATCGATGAACAAGGCCGACTTCTCGGAGAAAAACGAAGCGATGGGACTTCGCAACGCAAAGAAGCAACCCAAGAAAATGGCAAAACCTATTAAGGGCACGATGAGCGTCCAGCCGAAGAAGCCGTGGTCGCGATTATCTTCATCCTTGAAATAGGGATAATAACGCATCGCTGAGGTGTTGGTACCCAACTGTGCCAAACCCGAAAACAGCAAGGCTGATTGAAGCAATACATCGACAAGGCCGATTTCCTCCGTGGTCAGGTATTTGGTCTGCACGAAGAAAGTCGTGATGATGCCCACTGCCACTCCAATATAGGTGGCAATGGTGCCCTTGATGCTCTGTCGTGCTACGATACCCATAACAATGGACTAATCTTGGTATACTGGCTCTTTGGCATCTTCATCCTCGTCGAAGCCTTTGTTGTATTGTTCATCGGAGTTCTTACGCTCCTGCTCGGCATAGTCCTGATAAGCCTTGATAATCAGCTCGTAGTCCTTTTTCTTTTCTTCCAAATCCCGGATGAGGGCTTGTTTTGCCTCGACCTCTTTTTTCAATTCCTCAATCCTGGTGTCACGATTCTGATTGGCAACTTGATAGGCAACAATGTGTTTCCTCAAGTCCTCGATGACGATTTTCTTTCTGCGGGTGGCATCTTCGGCCGAACTCAGTTTCATGGCCTCGCGACGAATACCCGAGTTCAAGTCATTGCCAGCCAAAATCAGAATGGCGACGACCCAAATCCAAAGCAAGAGAATGATAAGCGTGCCGATGGAGCCATAAAGCACATTATAGCGCGAGAAGTTGGAGATATAGGTGTTGAATGCCACCGTACCCAGCACAAAGAGCGTAGTGGCCAAAATGGTACCAGGGCTGAAAACGACAAACTCACGATATTTCTTGCCATTCGCTCTCGGGTGCCTGAGTTCCTTGCGATAATGCTCGTTAAACCTGACATTACCAAAATAATACAGCATGGAGATACCGATGCTCAAGGCAAAAATGCCGACCACCCATCGCAACACGACGAACAGGAAAAAGGTGAACGAGCCCCATTCGATGATATTGCTATCCACCAAATACTTAATAGCCGTTCCGCCCAACGAGATTAGCAGTACCGAAATCACAATCAGTATGCCTATAATGACAAGCATAATGAGGGCAAAGACACGTTGGATGATCCACCCTTTAAAGCCCAATCCTTTGGAGGTGACATAGTCCGCATATACATTCCGGAAGCCATTGAAGAAAGCTACGACACCGCCCGAACCGAAGACCAAGCACAAAACGATACTGATGGAGAGCAAGCCGTCGTGTGGTTGGTTCATGATGCCGTCAATGGTCTCTTTCACGAAATCGAGCGTCCCCGAGGGGATGAAGAAATCGTTAAGGAGCATCATCACTCGCTCATAGAGGTGGGGAATGGGAATATAGGGTATCAGCGTAAAGAAGAACAACACTAGCGGGAACAGCGCCACAAAGAAGTTGAACGCCACGCCAGCCGCTCGGTCAACCGTGCGGCCTTTTGTAAACGACTTGATAAAGTCTATCAACACGGTCAAAAGAGGGAGCTTGGTACCAGGAAAGCGAACTCGACGCAAGTAATTGTCGTCCTTGTTGTACCACTCCGTCACGGCTTTCATCTTAGCCTGAAACCATGTCTTCAGTTTACCGTCTTTTTTCTCTTTTTTGGACATAATTCCAATGAATTAACTTGCAAAAATAGTGGTTTTTGGTTGAATGGTGAAAAAAAAGTATTTTTGCGGCATGAAAAACGCAGAAACCATCTCCCATGAGGGTGTCGTCACCAAAATCACCGACGAAGAATTGGAAATCAAGATACTGGCACAAAGTGCCTGCGCAGCCTGTCATGCCAAAAGCGCATGCGGCATGGGCGAACAAGCCGAGAAGATCCTCACCGTGCCCCGTCCTAAAGATAGGAACTTTGAAATCAACCAAAAGGTTAATGTTAGGATGGCCATCGGGCAAGGCAACAAAGCAGCTATTTTGGCTTATCTGATCCCTATCGTTTTGCTTTTGGCCGTGCTTTTCGCCTGCTTAGGGTTAGGCATGAATGAAGGTCTCGCCGCCCTCATCAGCATCGTCGCGCTCGTACCTTATTATATTGTGCTTTACCTGAAGCGCGACCAACTCAAGAAACGGTTTGAATATACCATCGAATAAAAAACCGAAAATTTTCCTTTGCTGAAAAAAGGAGTTTCCGTATTTTTGCAGGTTTAAAATCGAAAACAAACTCAAAATTCTATACAGATGAGTAATACTTTACTAATTTCCCTTGCGGTTCTCGGAATCCTGGGCGGCATCTTAGCCGTGGTTCTGTACATCGTGGCACAGAAGTTCAAGGTGGAAGAGAACCCTTTGATTGATGAGGCGGAGGCCTGTCTGCCCGGCGCCAACTGCGGTGGCTGCGGCTTTGCAGGCTGCCGTGCCTTGGCCGAGGCTTGTGTGAAACAAGCTGCCGAGAAGGGCAACATCGACGGATTGGCCTGCCCTGGCACCGACATGGGCAAGGTGGCCGCTGTCCTTGGGCTGACCGCTGGCACCTTCGAGCCTAAGATCGCCGTGGTACGCTGCAACGGTAGCTGCCAGAACTCACCCGCCAAGGTGCATTATGAAGGCGCCGACATTTGCGCTTTCGCCAACACCCTTTATGCTGGCGAAGGCGGTTGTTCGAAAGGCTGTCTCGGCCTCGGCGATTGCGTGAAAAAGTGTAACTTCGATGCGCTGCACATTGACAAGGAGACGGGGCTGCCTGTCGTCGACCCCGACAAATGCGTGGGTTGCGGTGTTTGCGCCAAGACCTGCCCGCGCGGCATCATCGAAGTGCGTCCGCGTGGCAAGAAAGACCGTCGCGTCTATGTATGCTGCGTCAACACCGACAAGGGTGCCTTGGTGGTCAAGAACTGCTCGGTGGGCTGCATCGGTTGCCAGAAGTGCTTGAAAGAGTGTCCCTTCGAGGCTATTGAGATGCGCGGCAACCTCGCCTACATCGACCCGGCCAAGTGCAAGGCCTGTGGCAAGTGCGCCAAAGTCTGTCCGCGTGGCACCATTCACGCCATCAACTTCCCCGCTCCCAAGCCAGAAGCTCCAGCACTCCAAGGTGCTGAACCCGCTGTGAAGCCCCAGCCAAAACCGGAAGCACAGCCTGTGGAAGTGAAAACTGAAGTCAAACCCGAAAACACCGTCACAGCATGAACCCGATAAAGACTTTCAAAAAGGGTGGCGTACATCCGGAAGAGAACAAACTCTCGGCCGAGCTGCCCATACAAGACTTTCCGATGCCCAAACAAATCATCGTCCCGCTGGGACAATGTCTTGGCGCACCGGCTGACTGCATCGTCAACAAAGGCGACCATGTGCTGACGGGTCAACTCATCGGCACAGCCAAAGGCTTTATCTCAGCCAATGTCCACTCCCCTGCCACTGGCACTGTTGCCAAAATCGATGTGGTAATGGATCATACGGGCTACTACAAGCCCGCCGTCTTCATCGATGTGGAACCCGACCAATGGGCTGAAGGTATCATCGAAACTGATAAACTGCTTACGGACATCAAGTTGGACTCCAAACAAATCATCGACAAAGTGAAGGAATGCGGCATTGTCGGCATGGGCGGCGCCACCTTCCCCACTCATGTCAAGCTGATGGTCCCAGAAGGCAAAAAAGCCGAATATGTCATCATCAACGCGGCTGAATGTGAGCCTTACCTGACTTGCGACTATCGCCTTTTGCTTGAGAAGACCCAAGAGTTCCTCATGGGCGTCAAGATTCTGATGAAAGCCGTCAATACTAACAAAGGCATCATCGGCATCGAGCAAAACAAGATGAAAGCCATCGAATTACTTGATAAGACCGTCAACGAACATAAGGACTTATATGCTGGCATCGAGGTACAGCCTCTGAAGACCAAATACCCGCAAGGTGGTGAAAAGCAAATCATCAAGGCTATCACGGGCCGCGAGGTGCCTTCGGGCAAACTGCCCATTGAGACGGGTTGCGTCGTGGTCAATGTGGCTTCGACCTACGCCGTCTACGAGGCCGTGCAGAAGAACAAGCCTTTGATTGAACGTATCGTTACCGTCACGGGCAAGTCGGTCAAGAAGCCGGGCAACTTCCGCGTGCGTTTTGGCACTCCTGCCGACCTCCTCATCGAAGCCGCTGGCGGTCTGCCTGAGGACATCACCGATGTCATCAACGGTGGTCCTATGATGGGTAAATCTGTCTCCGTCACCAACTTCCCGTGCATCAAAGGCACATCAGGCATTCTGCTAATGACACTCAAGGAAGCGCAAGACCGTCGTCAGACCAACTGCATCCGTTGCGGTCGTTGCGCCATGGCCTGCCCGATGGGCTTACAGCCCTTCCTGCTCCACAAGGTGGCCAAGCAGAACAATTTCGATGAGACAGAGAAGAACCACATCATGGACTGCATCGAATGCGGTTCTTGCGAGTTCACTTGCCCCGCCAACATCCCGTTGCTCGACTACATCCGTTACGGCAAGGCCAAGACTGGCGCCATCATCCGTGCGCGTAATCAAAAATGATTGTTGTAGAGACGTGGCACGCCGCGTCACTACCAACCAACAATTCAACAATTCAACAATCAACAATTCAACAATGAATAAATACACAATATCCGGTTCGCCGCATGTGCATTCGACGGAAAACACGAGGAAGATTATGTATCGTGTGCTCCTCGCCTTGCTTCCCGCCTTGCTTGTGGCCATTTACTATTTCGGCTGGTATGCCCTTCGCCTGACCCTCATCACGATGGCCACCTGCATGCTGACTGAATGGCTCATTCAGAAATTCCTTATCAAAGGCCCCTTGACCATCAACGACGGTTCGGCCGCACTGACGGGTCTCTTGTTGGCCTTCAACGTGCCTGCCAACCTTCCCATCTGGATGGCCATCGTGGGTAGTGTTGTCGCCATCGGCATCGGCAAGATGGCCTTTGGAGGCTTGGGCAAGAACCCCTTCAACCCCGCCTTGGTAGGCCGTGTGTTCATGCTCGTGTCGTTCCCGACCGCCATGACCACCTGGCCGCAGGCCGCACCTATCTTTGACAAAGGCTTCTTCGCTGACGCCGTCACGGGTCCCACCCCGCTCGGCATCCTGAAAGAAGCTGGTGTTGGTTCCCTTGCTGAAGCTGGAAACCTGCAATTCCTCGACATGGTTTTAGGTAACCGTGGCGGTGCCTTCGGTGAGGTTTGCGCTATCGCCCTGTTGCTCGGTGCCATCTACCTCATCTGCCGTAAGGTCATCGATATCTGGACACCATTGAGCATCCTGCTCACCGTGTTCATCTTCACGGGTATTTGCTACCTTGTCGACCCGACCCAATACATCGCTCCTTGGTATCATCTGGTGTATGGCGGTCTCATCCTCGGTGCCTTCTTCATGGCTACCGACATGGTGACCTCCCCGATGACAGTACGAGGCAAACTCTTGTTTGGCTTCGGCATCGGTGCCATCACTGTCATCATCCGTCTGTGGGGCGCCTATCCTGAGGGTGTGTCGTTCGCCATCTTAATTATGAACGCTTTCACGCCGCTCATCAACAAGGCCTTCAAGCCCAAAGTTTTCGGTGTTGTCAAACCCTCTAAAAACTAATCGCCATGGCAAAGAAACCATCCACTTTAATTAATATGCTCGTGGCCCTGCTCGTCATCGCAGCGGTCTCGGGCGGTGTGCTCGGCTTGGTTTATGGCGTGACCAAAGACACCATCGCCCAAGTTGAACAGAAAAAGAACGATGCTGCCATCCAAAAGGTTTTGCCTTTGGAGGGTGAGATTTCCTACAAGCCCGACACGATGCAATTCACTTATGAAGGTGTCGACATGACCTTCCCCTGCAACCTCGCTTTTGACGCCAATGGCAACTTTAAAGGTGCTGCCGTCAAGACCAGCGAAGGCGGTTTCGGTGGCAAGATCGAAATGATGGTCGGCTTCCTCGCCGACGGCACCATCAAAGGCACCTCGGTGCTGTCGCACAGCGAGACCCCAGGCCTCGGTGCCAATATGACCGGTAAATTCAAGGACCAGTTCGTCGACAAGAATCCAGCGTCGTACAAGCTGACCGTCACCAAGGACGGCGGCGACGTCGACGCCATCACAGCGGCCACCATCACCTCGAGAGCCTTCTCGAAGGCGGTCGACAAGGCTTACCAAGCCTTCATGGCCAACAAGGCACAATTCATAAACAACGCTCCCGCCGAGGAAGCGGCTCCCGTTATGGAAGCGGCTCCCGCCGAGGAGAACAATGAAACGGAAGGAGGACAAAGCAATGAGTAACAATCTGCAAACCTTTACCAAAGGCCTCATCAAAGAAAACCCCATCCTGGTACTGCTGTTGGGCTGCTGCCCGACCTTGGCAACGACCACCAGTGCCATCAACGGCATGTCGATGGGTTTGGCCACCACCTTCGTGTTGGTGCTGTCGAATATCTTCATCTCCTTGCTGAAGGGCTTCATCCCCGACAAGGTGCGTATCCCCTGCTTCATCGTGGTCATCGCCTCCTTCGTGACGGTGGTGCAACTCGTCATGCAGGCCTACGTGCCCGACATCTATGAGACCCTCGGTTTGTTCATCCCCCTCATCGTGGTGAACTGCATCGTGCTGGGTCGTGCTGAGGCTTTCGCCTCGAAGAACCCCGTGTGGCCTTCACTGTTGGACGGCCTCGGCATGGGCTTGGGCTTCACCCTCGCCCTGACGCTGTTGGGCTGCATCCGTGAGTTCCTCGGCAGCGGTTCCATCTTTGGCCTTACCATCCTTCCCGAGACGGCCAACATCCTGGTGTTCATCCTGCCTCCAGGAGCCTTCATCTGCCTCGGCTTCGTTATCGCTATCGTCAACAAACTCAAAAAAGAAAGTCACTAAGCCATGAAATACCTCATCATTATCTTATCGACCATCTTGGTCAACAACGTGATCTTCTCCCAGTTCCTGGGCATCTGTCCTTTCTTGGGCACATCTAAGAAGACCTCCACCGCATTGGGTATGGGCGCCGCCGTCATCTTCGTGATGACCCTTGCCACCTTGGTGACATGGCTGACGAACCAGTACATCCTGATACCGTTGAAGCTGACCTTCCTGCAGACCATCGCCTTCATCCTCATCATCGCCGCCTTGGTGCAGATGGTGGAGATCATCCTGAAGAAAATCAGCCCGTCGCTGTACACTGCCTTGGGCGTGTTCCTGCCGTTGATTACGACCAACTGCGCCGTCCTCGGCGTGGCGTTGACTGTGGTCACCAAGGAGTTCAACTATGGCGGCATGGCCCACATGCTGAGCCTCGGCGAGTCCATCGTCTATGCCGTTGGCATCGCCCTTGGTTTCGCCATGGCCTTGGTCATCTTCGCCGGTATCCGTGAGCATATCGACCTGATGGAGCCTCCCAAGGGCATGAAGGGCACCCCCATAGCCCTGATTACGGCAGGCATCCTGGCCCTGGCGTTCATGGGATTTACGGGGATTGTGTAACGGGAAACAATATTCCTTTTTTTAGGAAACAAATCTGACACAAATCGGAAACAAATTGTTTTGTGGCCAATTTGAGTCGGATTTGTTTCTTTTTTTTTATTTTTGTAGGCATGAAACCATGCCATTACATATTGATGGTTTGTGCCATTTCGGTTGCCTGCAACAGCAACAAACAGGTCCCTGAGCCTGCGGTCCCTGAGGACCCTCGAAGGGTCGAAGGGCCGTCTAAAGAATTGGCTGCCATTGACAGCCTGCTATGGCAGAGACCCGACAGCGCGTTGGCCTGCCTCATTCCCTATTTCGACACCTGTTGTAGAGACGGTGTGCACACCGTCTCTACATACAACCACCATTACGCCCATTTGCTGTTGGCGGAATTGTTATACAAAAACGATTACGCCCAGACCAACCGTGCGAAATTGCGGCAGGCTGTGGGGTATTTTGATTCGTTGTATTGTAGAGACGCGGCGCGCCACGTCTCTACATGCCCAACCACAGCGTTTCTGGCTGCCCGCGCACATTATATTAATGGTGTGGGGTATTACGAACACGACAGCGTGGTACCTGCCTGCAAGGAATACCTGAAGGCCTTGGAGGTGATGGAAGAACATTTTGAGGAAAAGGAATTGGTGGGAAAGAAGGCGAAGTTTATGGCATATACATACACGAGGTTGGCAGACCTGTTTTCTGACTATTATCTTCATGAACAAACCATTTGGTTTGCACAGCAGTCGCTTCATTACTACCATAAACAAGATGTGCCTTCATGGTATTCTGCTCGAATGTTAGAGGAAATTGGGTCACAATATTATATGATGCGGCAAATAGACAGCGCAGAGAATTATTACCACAGGGCGACCGACATATTGCACGACACAACCTTATTGCTACAAAGAGACATCACCGCACATCTTATATATCTTAACTATAATAAAGGTATTTTTGATGCTAACACAGCAAAAGTGAAATTGCATCAATTGAGTTTAAAATCAGAAAGCGACAGAGAAAGGCATTCTTATTTAATGTATATCGGCGAAATACTATATCACGAGCAAAACTATGACTCTGCATGGCTATTTTTAAATTCTGTATTTCAAGCGACTTCTTCGGTTGGGTTAAAAAGACAGGCCGCGGAATGGCTGGTAGGTATATGCAAAGAACAAAAAAGAGATTCTTTAATTCTTGAATACGCAGAGTATTTAGTGCCTTTTGCAAACCAAGAAGAGAATCAAAGCATGACTAAATCACAATTAACTGAATTGTACAATACGTATTGGCAAACCGAATCTGACTTCCAACATCGTATCAAGTTAAAGAAAATATCCAGAATGGCTTCTGCTATTGTTTTAGGATTGATCGTATTACTATTGACAATAAGCATCCTATTTCACATAAACAAACTGAAGAAGTTAAACCTGGAATCAATAATAAAGACGGAACGATACGAACACAAAATCCAACAAGCGGCTTTAGCGGGAAGACTTAAACACAGCAATTTGGCCCTAAAAATATATGAAAAAGAAAGCCGCGCTATTAAGCCAAGTATCGGCTCTGCTGAAACAGGGGCTGATAATTATGAGGAGGAGACTATATGTCGACATATTTTGTCGGTCTGTTTTGATGAGAAGAATCCAATCAAATCAACCGTTCCAATTTCTGCTTATGCACCTATTGCACTAACTGACAAGCAGAAGATGCAACTTAAGGATGCTGCATGGCGGCATCACGAACGCATATTCGAGATTCTAAAGCAGCAGCATCCCCAATTGAAAGAAAAAGACTTTTTTTATTGTTATTTGAGTCTTCTTGGTTTGGACAATATTCAAATTGCAGCATTACTACAGAATTCGGTGAGTACCACTTGGGATCGGGAGAAACGTTTGCAAAGACTTTTGGGTATTAATGACAAGATTGCCATAGCACTTCAAGGACTGATAACAAACTATGAATCAGGTAATTGAATAAATATCCGAAAAAACCGAATTCGAAAAATCTTGACATGAACATCTTCCCGCATGTACTTTTGTAAAGAATTAAAAACAAAAGTCATGCAACGTACAACATTTAGATTTTTATTATTGTTGATTGTTCTGTTCCTACCAACAACTTGGTGCGGAGCCAACAGCAACTGTTCCTATGATGGTTACAGCAACATTCTTATTAAAGAGAGTCAAATCCAAGGCACACCCAAAAGCTCTAGCATCCAAGCCTCCATTGACGGGCATTGGCTTTATGTAACCTTCACCCAGGACATCGGCACGCTAACAATGGAGGTGGAAACGGCCTCCGGATCCGTGATTTTCAACTATCCTTGGGTAGTAACACCAGACAGTTACCAGTTCTATCTAAACCAAACGGGGGATTACATCATCACTTTCACCCTCTCCAACGGAGACGAGTATTATGGCGAGTTTACGGTAACGAATTAAAACACAAATCATTCAAAAAACACACAACCATGAAAAAAGCTTTAATTACAATGGCCATCGTGATGATGGCTATGGCGGCGCAGGCACAAATCAAAGTTCATGACGATAATTGGGTTAGCATAGGCTGCCTTACTGGTGACTTCGGGCTACAGGTTACGCCGATAGGATACACCTATTTTAGAACTCAAGACGAAACCGCCTATGGATGGATAACTAATTCATACTCTAACAAAACAACTATGCTAAATTGGATGGTAAAAGATCTTGATACTGTATCAAAAACATTCAACGAACTGGTTTTTGCTGTTCATGGCAGCGGAAATGTTTGGGCCAGAAATCATTATACCTATGGCACAAACCATACTATCATAAGAAACGAATTGGAACCAATTGATAAGGAAAGAGCGCTTTCCGCCATCCTTCAACTTCAAGGATACTATTACGACGAAGATCCCACTGTCTCACCAGAAGAAATCATGGAAAGCGAGTATGTAAAAGAGGAAGCCAAAGAATCTATGGTGAATGATCTTGAAAAACGGGAAATTGGCCTTGATGTATTGCTTCTTGGTGAAGCCTTCCCCGATGCTGTCCGCACCGATTCCGAAGCAAGGCTATGCATCGACAATAACGCCATTATCACCTTGCTAGTGGAAGCAGTAAAACAGCAACAAGAAGAAATCATTCTCCTACAACAGACTTTAGAGGAAAATGGCTTGACAAAAAAACAACCCTAAACTATATAACGATGAAAAAAATTCTATATCTTTGCATAATGTTATTGCTTTGTTCGAATGATATGGCACAAAACACATTTGAGACAAAAGATGATGTTTATTGCCGAGACAGCTCTGCTAAGTTTTACAAGCATTTGTCTAGAGACCTTTCAAACACGAATATCCCATATACACCAGGATGGACCATTCTATCTGATTATTCGGACGAGTTTAACGCATCTTCCTTGAACACAAATAAATGGATTGTGAAAAACGAGGAATGTCATCAGTACCAACCGCAAGTCGGTTTTATAAATTCTATCAATAATGTTTATGAGGGAAACGGAAAGTTATATCTAACCGTAACTCCTAATGTGGATAGTATTTTGTGCTATTCCAGCTGGATAGGGCAATGGACAATCCCCAAACTATTATCTGGTTGGGTAAGGACAGTAGACACTTTCCGATATGGGTATATAGAAACAAGATGCTATCTTCCACAAAACCATCACTATTGGCCTTGTTTTTGGACAACGGGTAGAACATCAAATGATTATGGTGAAGTTGATGTATTCGAAAGAACTGACGGACATAACACGGACTACCCTAACATTATTAGGCAAAACTGCTATAGTGGTACACCTGCTGAAAACCACTCGTATCTTTCGCAAATCTTGAGTTTCCAGCAATCCATTTCCGGTGATTCGTTGGTTTTTGGGGCCGAAATATTACCTCATGAAATCGTTTTTTACATAAATGGGAAGGTATCAAGCCATGTCAAGTACAAAGAAAACATGTATAATGATTGGAACACTTTCACATGTACTGATATAGATGAATTGATAGGCATGCATGTTATCCTTAGTTTGACTTGTGCACCATCTCAACAGACTATACCCTCGCCTATAGAAAGTGCTTGGTTCGATTATTTCCGTTGTTACAAACTCATACGTGGAACCGTTGACACATACCATCCGACGGTTTTCACTCCTTCAAACGAATCAACCAAGGTTTATCCCCATGTCGTACTTGGTGGGAGTGGACATGTGGCTAACATAGCCACCTCAACCGCAATATGGGCAGAACAAGACATTGTTCTTGACAAAGGATTTGAATTATCCGCTAACACATCGTTCTCTGCTCGCGTAATCTCGGTACCTAATCCTGAAACTTCAACATTATATATTCAGAATTGCAAAGAAACACAATAAAAACATCCTACGGTCATGAAAAACGCATTTCTATTGTTGCTCGTTTTGTTGGGTATGTCAATGTTTGCAAAAGCGCAAAGAGCTGGGACATACCAACCCGACACGATTATCATATTTCTTGACACAGTGGAACAGCCGCTATACACATATGGAGGCGTTCATAACCTTGTATTACAATACGACGCAAACGGATTATTAACCCATTCAAGAAAAGAGTCCATATCCAATAGTTTGTGGCATTACAAGGAAGATACCTACTTGTACGACGACCAACATAATTATTTGACAATCAACACAAGAATCGATGGTTACGATTTTTACGATGTCATTGATACGCGCACACAATACACCTACCAAGACGGATTGATGAAATCGTATTGTTTTTATGTCTATAACATGCACGGTCGCAATCCATGGCATTGTCATGATAGCATTGCATACGAGTATGACAACGCTGGAAGACTAATCAAAGAATCAACATATTACCTCTCAAACCACCTCACGGATGTCATATACGAATACAACGGCAATGTAACGGTAATAGTTTCCCAAGGCTTCACTAACGGGTCGTCGGGCACATGGCAAACACTGAGTCAGACGACACAAAACTTTTCAGAGCAAGGCGTAATCATAAATGAAATTACCGAATCTTTTAATCAACCTACCATCTTGAAATCATACGATTATGCCGACAACGGCAAAGTGGAAAGCATTCTAACCCAAGTGAAGACGGATGGACAATGGCAGAACAGTCAATGGCTACATTATTCATACGATAGAGACAGCCACCTTACCCATGCCGAAATCAAAGCGTGGAAAAACAACACATTCATTGATTTATATCGAGCCGTATATGCACTTGACAACTTAGGTTATCCCATCGAAGTGAGTTTTGAAAAATTCTTAGACGGCGTTTGGGTCGAAGGCTCTTGGCAGAACGGGTTTTATGTATATCCAGACCATCATCTCAAAAGACAAAACGACATTTTATGTCAGGAAAACACCCAACGCATTCTTATTCATTATTGCAACACTCAACTTCCCGATTACGACATTGATGAACTCCCTTCATTTGAACCGATTTGCACTATCCACCCCAACCCCACCACAGACCAAGTCACCATCACGGGCAAAGACCTCAAGCAAGCCGAAGTGTTCAACACACTCGGGCAGCGTGTGGCCACAGCCAAAGGCGAAGGAGAACAGCTCATGGTGGACATCAGTGCCTTGCCTGCAGGAATCTACTTCGTCAACGTCACCGACAAGGACGGTCGGAAGTGCGTAAGGAAGGTGGTGAAGGAATAAGGCTCTGTCTGTTTACATAAAAAAAAACCAGCGTCCGGAATCCCGGACGCTGGTTTTTTCGTTTGGAAGCACTACATCAATCCATGTAATACCTGGCGAGCAGGCCCTCCAGCCTGTCGTTGACCAAGGCTTCCATCTCGGTGCGCTTGTGCTTCGAGGCCACCTTCTGGAAATGATGGAGCAGGCTGATGCCTTCTTCCATTTCCTCTTCAAAGTAGTCCCTGAAACGTGGCTTCATGTTGCCGTAGTATTCCACCTTGGCGCAGTAGTTGTCAACCAGCTTCATCATGTAGTCGTCGCCCTTCACGGTGTCGCCGCAGAAGTAATACAGCTCCGGGAACTGATGCGTGCGTATTTCGGCAGGGAACTTCTCGTTGGGGAAGAACTCTTGGAACTTGTCCAACACGATGATAGCGGAGTCGTACTGCCTATGGTTGACCAAGGCCTGCGCCAGACGCGAGTAAGCCAGCTGGGCATACTGCATCTCACGTACGCTCTCGCGGTCGGGCACCACCTCGTCCTGGTTCAGGCTGCCCCAGTTGACGACGCCCTCGTTGGCCTTGTTGACCAGCAGGTCGTAGGCACCGTCGCGGTACACGCCACCGTAGCCTTTATAGTAGTCCTCGGCTTCGACAGGGATGAAACGGTAGGCCAGGCCCTCCATGTGCAGATACTTGGAGATGCCCAACACCTTCGACATGTCGCTGAACGAAGTGAAATACACTGGGCGCTCCCAGTTGTTTGTGGCCATGAAGTCGTGCAGCATGATGGCACTCTTGTAAAGATAATTGTCCGTGATGTCCCATGAGATTTCGTCGACGATGCGGTCCTGCATGCTCTCAGGCACGATGCCGTTACGGATACAGGCTTCCTTGTCGACGGTGAGTTTCACGCTGCGGCATGGAACATAATTATAGGTGTTGTTCCCATAACGTTTCACCGCCTTGGGGTTGTGAAGGAAGTCGATGACCTGCTTCAGTTCCACCGTCTTGCCCTTAAAATAGTCCTCCTCCTCCACCGGCACTTGTTCATTGATGCCGTGGTCGTATTCCTTCTGCGTCAGCGTGAGCGGTAGCTTCTCGGACTCGTACACCTTGCGGCCCATCTGGTGGACATACCAGTAGCCACTCGACAGCATGTAGTTGCACACGCGCACGTCGGTGCGGAAGCCCTCGACCTCCTGGATGTACCACAAGGGGAAGGTGTCGTTGTCGCCACGGGTGAAGATGACGGCATTGGGCGGCAACTGTGCGAGGTAGTTCTTCGCCCAGTCGCGTGCTGAGGTCTTGCCCGAACGATTGTGTTCTTCCCAGCCGTTAGCGGCCAGCACGCAAGGCACGGCCAAGAAGCAAATCAAGCCGATGACCACTGCGGTGACGATGCTCTGTTTCTTCATCAACTTGTTGACACCATCAATGAGGGCGATAACACCGAAGCCAATCCAGATGGCAAAGGCATAGAAGGAGCCGGCATAGCTGTAGTCGCGTTCACGGGGCTGGTTGGGCGTTTGGTTCAGGTAGATGACGATGGCCAGACCTGTCAGGAAGAAGAGCAGGAAGACGATCCAACTCTGCTTCAGGTCGTTCTTCAGCAGCCAGAACAAGCCTATCAAACCCAGGATGAGAGGCAGGAAATAATAGGTCGTGCGGCCCGGATTCTGCATGCAGGCAGGGATGTCGTCCTGATCGCCGAGGCGGGCGTTGTCGATGAAGCCGATGCCGCTGAGCCAGTTGCCGTGGTCCAGCTCGCCTTGGCTCTCAATGTCGTTCTGACGGCCCACGAAGTTCCACATGAAATAGCGCCAATACATCCAGTTGCATTGGTAGTCGATGAAGAACTTCATGTTTTGTGCGAAAGTGGGCTTGTTGACGGTCAACATCTCACCTTTATAGTTCTTCACTCGCGTGGGCGTGCCCGTGATGGCACCGTTCTCGTTCTTGCGATAGTTGTCGTAAGCATCCGTATGGACGCCTCTTTGCGTGCTCCACATACGGGGGAAGATGGTCTTCATCTCATCGGGATAGCCTGGGAGGCTGCGCTTGCTGTCGTCGGTCATGACATAGCGGCCTTTCTCCTTGTCCTTCACGTAGATGGGCGTGCCATCCTCGAAGTCGGAGAGGGGTGCGTTGTAGTAGGCGCCATACAGCAGCGGCCAGCTACCATATTGGTCACGGTTGATGTACGACAACATCGACAGGGCTTCCTTGGGCTCGTTCTCGTTGATAGGCGTGTTGGTGTTGGCACGGATAATCAACATGAAAAACGAGGAGTAGCCGATGAGGATGAACATCAGGGAGAGTATGGCCGTGTTCCAAATCACCTTGCCGCGTTTGTTGGTGAACCACAGTCCCCAGATGATGAGGCCTATGACGACAGCGAAGAACACGATGGAGCCGAGGTTAAACGGTGCGCCGAGCGAATTCACGAAGAACAGCTCCGTCTTGCCCGCCAGATTGATAACCTGAGGCACGAGGAACATGTTGAGGAACCACAGCAACGCCAGAGAGACGACGCCTGCCAGCACAAAGCCCCAGAACGAAGTCTTTTTCCACTTCTTGAAGTACACCACATACACGATGGCGGGGACACACAGCAAGTTAAGCAAGTGGACGCCGATGGACAAGCCCACCAGGAAGGCGATGAAGACAAACCATCGGTAGCTCTTCGGGTCGTCGGCGACCTGTTCCCACTTCAGGATAGCCCAGAAGGTGACGGCGGTGAAGAACGACGACATGGCGTAGACCTCGCCTTCGACGGCGTTGAACCAGAACGACTCGGTGAAGGTGTAAGCCACCGCGCCGACAAAGCCAGCCAGCAGCACGCCAATCTTATTCGCCCAAGGCGACTCCTCCCCTTCCTTCATCCATACTTTGCGTGCCATCATGGTGATGGTCCAGAAGAGGAAGACGATGGTAAGGCCGCTACAGATGGCCGACATCACGTTGACCATCATGGCCACCTTGGTGACGTCGCCGCCTGCGAAGAGGGTGAAGAAACGCCCAATCATCTGGAACAACGGTGCCCCAGGCGGGTGACCCACTTGCAGTTTGTAAGCTGTTGAAATGTACTCGCCGCAGTCCCACCAACTGACGGTAGGCTCCAGCGTGAGGAAATACACGACGGTGGCGATGATGCCTGCCAACCATCCTGTAATGTTGTTTAACCTTTTGAATGTCATGGTGATATAAATACTTTTTGTTGATTGTCGAATCAAAATTCGGCTTTTGCCAAACGGCAAAAATACGGCTTTTTGGTTTACACTTCCGCCTTTTTTCGTGATTTGGCCTTGAATTTCATTTTTTTTCGTTTATTTGCCATGATTTTTAATCTCTGAAACGATGAAAAAGACCTATTTATTATTATTGGCTTTGTCCTTTTGCGTGATTGACGGCATTTTTGCACAAACTGAACAAAAAGACTACTATCCTTTGATTCCTGAAACTGGAGAAAAGCAATGGGATATTCGGTTTGATTTCTATTATGGAGAATCGCGAAACGAAATCGCGAGACTTGGCAATGAAATTGAATTTGAGGGACAAACCTATAGGGAGTTGACAGTATTATATGATGAGCTGAATTACACAGTGCCATTTGGCCTTTTGCGTGAGGAAGGCAAAAAGGTGTATCTCAGGCGTTATTCGACCGCAATACCGCATATTATGGAGGAGGAAGTCTATTATGACTTCAATCTACAAGTCGGCGATTGGTTTTCTGTGGGTGACGAAGTGGAACCAGGATTTATCCAAGTGATGGCT
>JAFRRE010000076.1 GCA_017428285.1 Bacteroidales bacterium
ACAACCAATGGGCGATTTCCACCGCGATGCGATGCACTATTTCCGCCAATACATGATTGTGGGCGGCATGCCGCAAGCCGTGGCCGAGTACGTGCAGACGAGGGATTTCAACCAAGTGGATGCCGTCAAGCGACAGATTCTGCGCCTCTACAGAAACGACATCAAGAAATACGGGGGAACGGCAACCGCCCGCGTTTCGGCCATTTACGATGCCATTCCCGGCCAACTCCAAAAACACGAGAAGAAATTCACCTTGTCAGTCCTGAAAGACGAGGCTCGAATGCGCGAATACGACAGCGCGTTCTTTTGGCTCGACGATGCCCGAATCGCCAACATTTGTTACAACACGACCGCCCCCAACATCGGTCTGCAACTCAACGAAGACCGCACCACGCTCAAATGCTACTTCTGCGACACGGGACTGCTGATTTCGTTGGCTTTCAACGCCAGAGGCATCGTCAGCCAAGAAATCTACCAAAAACTGATGTTCGACAAACTTGAAATTAACGAGGGGATGTTGGTGGAAAACATTGTGGCACAGATGCTCAAAGCAACCGACAAACGGCTATTCTTCTTCAACAACTACGACAAGGAAGACGCCGAAAACCGCATGGAAATCGACTTTTTGATTCAAAAGGAGACGGTTACCTCGCGTCACAACATTTCGCCCATCGAGGTCAAGAGCAGCACGAACTACACCTTGACCTCGATTAAAAAGTGCATTGAAAAGTACCGCAACTATCTTTCCACACCATACGTGCTTCACTCCAAGGATGTTGAAGCCAAAGACGGGTTGGTGTTTCTGCCGCTTTATATGACACCGCTGTTATGACTTCCGCGTTTCACTCCACCATCCCATCATCATACCCACCATAATGACGAACCGTACCGTCTTTGCCATAGCTTTACAGTTTTATAATTTTTCTGCCTAAGAGCATGGCCATCGCCGTGTCAGAAACGCAAATCATTAAAAAACCAATAAAATACAAAAACAGCATTTTACAAAAAGTGTAAAGTTTCTTTACAGTGGTGTAAAGAAACTTTACAGTGGCTAATCCACTTTTGGATCGAAATTGATCATCTTTTTTCTGATTGTTTGCAGGTTTATGGAAAAGTCGTACCTTTGTACTGCAAAAAAGGTCGAATAGTACGACTATTTTTGCAGTAAAATGCATAAAAAGAAATGCTATGGTCATACAAAGAGATCAGTATATCAGTGAGTTAATAAGCAAACAATGGAATGGGAAAGTAAAGATTGTCACTGGAATACGACGTTGTGGCAAATCATTCCTGCTCTTCACCCTCTATAAGAATTATCTACTGAATGAAGGTGTGGCAAAGGACTGCTTCGTGGAGCTGGCATTAGACAAAAAGGCACACGTGAAGTACAGGAATCCCAACGAGCTCTACGAATATGTGCTTCGAAAAACGCAAAATACCGAAAAACGTTACTATGTTTTCATCGATGAAATCCAGCTGTCCTATAAGGTAAAAAGCGAAGATGTAGATGAGAATTTGGTGCCTGAGGAAGACCGCGACATGCTCTACGTCACATTCTACGACATCTTGAACGACTTGATGGCTCGAAGCAATTTGGACATATACGTCACTGGCTCGAACTCCAAGATGCTTTCGAAAGACATTGTCACTAATTTCCGAGACCGCGGATCGGAGATAAAGGTCTATCCGCTGTCGTTCAAGGAGTTCTATCCTGTTTCCGGACTTGAGAAGGTGGATGCAATGGAGGAATATCTTACATACGGCGGTATGCCATTAGCAGTGCTGGAAAAGAACGAGACGGAGAAGCGCAAATACCTGAAAGGACTCCATAAGAGGGTTTACATCAAGGATATTGTAGAGCGATACAAGCTGAAAGATGACGAGGTGCTTGAAGCCTTGATTGATGCATTGTCTTCGGCTGTTGGTTCACTAACCAATCCGCACAATCTGGCCAATGCAGCAGGCTCGCTGATGAAGCGCAACACCTCGGACCATACCATAAAGAACTATCTGGATTATTTGGAGGAAGCCTATCTGTTTTTGGGTGCACAGCGATACGATGTGAAGGGGAAACGGTATTTCGAGAACACACAGAAATACTATTCGATGGACATCGGACTGCGGAACGCCAAGTTGAATTTTCGACAGCAGGAGAAATCGCATCTGATGGAGAACGTGATCTTTGTCGAGCTCATCCGCAGAGGCTACAGCGTGGATGTGGGTGTGGTGGAAATGACCCTCGTAAAGGACGGCAAAAAGCAACAGTCACAGTATGAGATCGACTTTGTCGTCAATACAGGTCGCGAGAAGGTGTATATCCAATCCGCGCTAAATGTGGATACGGAAGTAAAAAAGAATCAAGAGACTTTCTCGTTGAAGAACTCGGGCGATTTTTTCCGCAAGATTGTCATTCTCGACGGAAACGCGAAGCCGTGGACCGATGAAGACGGCATCATGTATGTGGGTGTCATTCCGTTTTTGCTTGAGGAAGCGGGACGGATAATCTAAAAACCATGATTTGTTCGGATTGCTTCGCAAGAAATCCCTCAAAAATCTATTTCAAAAATCATTCAAATTCAATTTCTTATGTTTTTGATAGATTTTCATTTCGATTTTGAAAGATTTCTTGCCGAAGGCAATCCAATTTTACAACAGAACGAAAATTACAGTTGCGACAACACCTCTTCCACGATCTTACCATCAAACAAGTTGATGATGCGGTCGGCGTAACCAGCGTCGCGCTGTGAGTGGGTCACCATGACGATGGTGGTGCCTTCCTTGTGGAGGTCAGTGAGCAGGTCCATCACTTCCTTGCCGTTCTTCGAGTCGAGGTTACCCGTGGGCTCGTCGGCGAGGATGAGCTTGGGGTTGGCGACGACGGCGCGGGCGATGGCCACCCTTTGCTGCTGACCGCCCGACAGCTGCTGCGGGAAGTGCGAGGCGCGGTGCTTGATGGCCATGCGCGTCATGATGTCCTCGACGCGCTGCTTGCGCTCGGCGGCAGGGATGTTCATGTAGCGCAGCGGCAACTCGATGTTCTCGAACACGTTGAGTTCGTCGATAAGGTTGAAGCTCTGGAACACGAAGCCGATGTTGCCTTTGCGGAACTGGGTGCGGTCCTTCTCCTTGAGGTCGCCGACCTGATGGCCGAGGAGCTCGTAACGGCCCTCGGTGGGGTTGTCCAAGAGGCCGAGGATGTTGAGCAAGGTGGACTTGCCGCAGCCCGAAGGCCCCATGATGGCGACAAACTCGCCGTCGTTGATTTCGAACGAAACGCCGTCCAATGCGATGGTTTCGATTTCAATGTCCTCGCTGCGGAAGACCTTC
>JAFRRE010000077.1 GCA_017428285.1 Bacteroidales bacterium
ACCCTCACGGAAGCACTCCTTTACATTGCCAGCCAAATCAGCAAAGAGCAGGGCGGACAAGACTACAACATTGCCTACGGCTTCCACGACATCAACGCCAAATACACTTGGGCACCCGATGCCAAAAACAGTTTTGCGTTCAACATCTATGAGGGCGATGACTACATGCGCATCTGGAAGAACAAGAGGGAGAACGGCGACATCGAGCGCAACAGCATCGGCAACATCTGGGGCAACTTGCTTGTTTCTGGACAATGGAACAGCGCGGTCAGCTCACGGCTTTTCATGGCCAATACGCTGTCGTTCACGCAATACCGATTGAAGAACAACATGAAGGCCTACCTTCGAAACGCCGTTGACACGACGGATTTCTTTGTCAAGACTTCTTCGCGGGTTAGTGATGTTTCGCTCCGCTCCGATTGGAAACTCTTTGTCGGCAATGCCTACACCTTGGAATATGGCCTGCAAAGCTCCTATCTCAACTATCGCCCCAACCACTTCACCAGCAGCTTCTCAGAAACCAACTTGCCCGACATTTCAAGCGTGTTCGACAACTCGCTATATTTGGACAACAAACTGAAGTTTGGCACTTGGTTCAACGGCTCCATCGGTTTGAGGGCGAATAGTTTCCTGAATAAGGGTTATCATCATTTCGCTTGGGAACCGAGGCTGAATCTCAGCTTCATCCTAGGAGGAAGCACCATCAACCTGACCGCCATGCGCGTCACGCAGAACGCCCACTTGATGATGACGCCAGGCTCCATCATGAACAACGAGGTGTGGATTCCTGCCGATGCCCGCATTAAGCCCGCCACCTCCGACCAAGCCTCAATCGGCTGGCAGCGAGGTTTTTGGCAAGACCACATCAGCGTGGAAATCGATGCCTACTACAAGTTGCTCCGCGACCTGGCCACCTACCGCGAAGGCTACAGCACCCTCCTCGGCGACTCCGATTGGCGCAGCAAGGTGGAAGCAGGCGGCAAGGGCAAGTCGTATGGCGTTGAAATGATGACGCGCTTCAACTTCAACCGCTTGGACGGCTATGTGGGATACACTTGGTCGCACACCACGCGGCAATTCGACCACATCAACAACGGTAAAGAATATGTGTTTGAATACGACCGCCCACATTCCATCAATATCAATGTGAACTATCAACTGACGGAGCGTTGGTCGTTGAGCGCCTTGTGGACCTATCAGACGGGATTGCCTTACACACCCGTCATCGGGGTGCAGAACACACCTGTCATGACGCCTGAAGGCGATGTGCATTTTGAGCAAACCAACATCTACGGTGAACGCAACAGTGCCAGAATGCGCGACTACCACCGCCTCGACTTGGCCGCCAAGTTCAAGACGAAGAACGAAAAAGGCCGCAAAGCCGAGTGGACCTTCTCGATTTACAATGTGTATTGCCGACAGAACCCGTACTATTACTACTACGGCGACAAGAAAGGCGACCCGTTGTATTGGAACCAGTTCCCTAACGAACCGCAAACGCTATGGCAGCGGACTTTCTTCCCGATTATTCCGTCGTTTTCGTATAAAGTGTGGTTTTAAGCTATTTACATAACATTTTCCGTGGACATAGCACTACAATTGCGTAGCATTTTTTGGTGAAAAAGATACTGAGATTTGGAAAATAAATGTAATTTTGCCACAGAAACTAACACATAATAAGATTATGACGACTATGCAGGTGAATGCGGAATTGTACCGCGCAATGGGTGAAATCGCTGACGACAAAGTTTTAATGGAAAAGGTGTTGGCTTTTGTGAAATCACTGATACAAAAGCAGAAGAAAGCAAGGAAAAACGATGATGACAAAAGGCTTGATACTGCTTTGGCAAAGTTTAGCAGTGATTGGGGTGGAGATGGCACACCGCAGGAAATTGCCGAAGATCTTAGACAGGGCGTTTAACAGGCAATACCAATCATTTCGAACGCATTCCCAATCTACGGATTGAGAATTGGATGGATGCATAGTAGAAATGCCAAATTAATCATCCATTTTTCACTTTTTTCCTATTTTTGCGCCCAAATAGCAAAAGGAGGAAAAAATGAAAATCGCAGTGGTTGGGGCCACCGGACTGGTCGGCTCGAAGATGCTTCAAGTGCTTGATGAACAGAAGGTTCGCATAGATGAATTGATTGTCGCTGCCTCGGAACGCTCCGTGGGCAAGGAAATCGTTTTCCAGGGCAAAACCCATAAAGTGGTCAGCGTGGACGAGGCCATCGCTGCCCGTCCCGACATTGCCATATTCTCGGCGGGAGCATCGGCATCGAAACAATATGCGCCGCGTTTTGCTGAGCAAGGCACCTTTGTTGTCGACAACAGCTCGGCCTGGCGTATGGAAAAAGATGTTCCTTTGGTCGTCCCCGAAATCAATGCCGACACCATCACCAAAGACACACACATCATCGCCAACCCCAACTGCTCCACCATCCAGATGGTGATGGCCTTGGCACCCATTCATAAGGCTTACGGCATCAAACGCATTGTCGTCAGCACCTACCAAAGCGTCTCGGGCAGCGGCCAAAAAGGTGTCAACCAACTGAAGGCCGAACGCGCTGGCGCGAGCGGCACGACTTGCTACCCCCATCCAATTGACCTCAACATCCTGCCCCACATCGATACCTTCCTCGACAACGGCTATACCAAAGAGGAGATGAAGATGGTCAACGAAACGCGCAAGATCCTCCGCGATGAGCACATCGCCGTCTCATCCACCACGGTGCGTGTGCCCGTGTGGGGCGGCCATAGTGAAGCCGTCAATGTAGAGACAGAAAAGCCATTTGAAATCGACGATGTCCGCAGATTGATGGCTGCCATGCCTGGCGTGGTGGTGCAAGACGACCCGACCAACAACATTTATCCGATGCCTCTCTATGCCGAAGGCAAGGATGAGGTCTTCGTGGGTCGCATCCGCCGTGACTTCTCGGTGGAGAACGGCCTCAATTTTTGGTGCGTGGCCGACAATCTCCGTAAAGGCGCTGCCACGAATGCCGTGCAAATCGCCCAATATCTTATCAAGACAATGAAATTTTAAACCATAAAGTTCGGCCCTTCGACCCTTCGAGAGACCTCAGGGGCCACAGGCTCAGGGACCTCTGCTTTTTCACAAGATAAGGAGGCTTGAGTTTGTCGAAAACCCCGATTTAAATCGATGAAAGTTTTCAGAAACATCATAGAAGCTAGAAATATTCCCCACGCCGTGGTCACCATCGGCACCTTCGACGGTGTCCATCTTGGCCATCAGGCCATCTTCAACAAGATGAAGACCTTGGCACAAGGCATTGGTGGTGAGACTGTTGTGGTTACTTTTAGTCCACATCCGCGGCAAGTGCTCAACATCGACTGCTCTAATCTGCGTTTCCTCTGCACGCCCGAGGAAAAAATCAAGAAATTTGAGGAGTTCGGCATCGATAATGTGGTCATCATCAACTTCACAAAAGAGTTCTCACGCACACCCTCGGAGGTGTTCATCAAGGACTACATCATCGACAACATCAAGCCTGCCTATATCGTTGTAGGCTACGACCATCACTTTGGCAAGAACCGCATGGGCGACTTCGGTCTGCTCAACGACATGAAGCTGAAATATGGCTTCAAGGTGGAACGCGTTGCCGCACAAGATGTTGAGAACATTGCCATTAGCTCCACGAAGATTCGTAATGCTCTTGCCACGGGCAATGTGAAGCGTGCAAACCAACTGTTGGGCTATACCTATTCCGTCACTGCCGAGGTCGTGGTGGGCAACAAGATCGGGCGCACCTTGGGCTTCCCCACCGCCAACCTTGAGTTGCCGAGAGAGTACATGCTCATCAGCAACCGAGGCGTGTATGCCTGTCTCGTCGACTACGAAGGCAAGACCTACAAGGCCATGGCCAACATCGGGCACCGACCCACCATCGGCGACCGCAGCGAGGACAATCCCATCATCGAGGTCAATTTGTTCGACTTCGACGGCGACCTCTACGGCAAACAAATCCATGTGCGCTTCATCGACCGCATTCGTGATGAAGAGAAGTTTGAAGGGCTGGATGAGTTGAAAGCCCAGTTGGAGCGGGATAAGAAAGCAGTTTTGAACCTATTAGACCATGACCATTGACTATGACTATGACCGCTTTACGCTATGTGGGAGCGGTCATAGTCATGGTCATAAGCCATAGTAAAATATGAAAATCTTATTACTGACCATCGGCAAAACAGACGAGGACTATCTCATCACCGGCATCAAGAAATATGTGGGCCGCATCGGGCATTATGCCTCGTTCGAGATGAAAGAGATTCCTGACCCACGTAACCGCAAGACCCTCAGCGAAGAGCAACAGAAGAAGGCCGAGAGTTTCCTGTTGTTGCAGCAACTGCAGCCTGGCGACCAGGTCATCCTTTTGGATGAAAATGGCAAACATTTTACCTCTGTGGAGTTTGCCGAAAGCCTTGAAAAACAGATGGCTTCGGGAGCAAAAAGGCTGGTGTTCATCATAGGTGGGCCTTACGGCTTCGCGCAGGAAGTATACGACCGCGCCAACGCCAAGATGTCGCTCTCACCCATGACCTTCAGCCACCAGATGGTGAGGCTCATTTTTGTCGAGCAACTTTACCGTGCCTTCACGATTTTAAAGGGCGAACCTTATCATCATCAATAATAAATGTTACTATAATTCGTTAATACAGCATGAAAACACTCAAAACCATACTCATTCTTTGCACAGCCCTTTGCTTTGCCTCTTCCTGCAAGAAAGAGGTCGACATGACACTCACGCAAAAGACTATTTTCGAAAATGCCGACATCCGAGAAATCGAAGTCAGTGACGGCTGGCAAGTGACCGTTGTGGCCGACAGTTCCTCTTATGTCGAACTGAACTATTCCGCTTATCTGGAGCCCTATGTGAAGGCCAAGATGAACGACAACCGTTTTGAACTTGGTTTTATTCTTAAGACCTTCACGGCCATCAATTCTGAGTTCCGTGCCACCGTACATTTGCGCCAACTCGAAAAAATTGATGCCAAGAGTGCCTCAAAAGTCACATTTACAGGCTTATATAATGGAGAGCGGCTCTATGTGAACCTGACTGATGCTTCTTCCTGCAATGCCTTGACTTACACGGGCGACAAATGCGAAATCGTGATGGATGCGGCTTCAAAACTGCTCGATTTCCAATTTGACGGTGCCACTTGCATAGCCTCATTAACAAAATCCTCACAGTTCAACGGCAGAATCCATGCCACCGAACTGCTCGACCTAGACCTGAACGACAACTCGCGATTCATCAATCGGGGAGGTGAAACAGCCAGAGCCGACATAAAACTACATGACGGCAGTATGCTAAACATGGTTGAAACTCAAGTGAATAAGCTTTATGCTGAGCTCTCCGAAGCCTCCGAAGCCACAGTCTGGGTGACTGAATACCTGAAAGCCACCTTGAATAACGCCTCCACTTTATACTATAAAGGCAATCCGCTAAAGGATTTGGCTTGCCACGACAATTCTGAAGTCAAGCCCTTGTAGTTTTGGCCTAATATTTGTTATTTTTCACACCTGTTGCGCCGAAGCGACATGAATTATTACTAATTTTGTGACCAAATTAAAAAAGAAATGAAGAAAACAGCATTGCTTATTGTCGCCGTCTTGTTTGCGACTTTTACCTTTGCCCAATCCAACATGCCCATTGACCCAAAGACGGAAAAGATTTGTTTCCGCAAGGTCATCAACACCGTAGGTTCTGAGGATGAGGTGTTTAACCGTATCTACAGCCAGTTTATGAACACCTATTACAAAAGTCCTGCTACCATACTCCAGCAGAACGACGGACGCACCCTGAAAGGCAAGCATCAGTTCCAGCTTGACAACGGCGACGCAGTGAAGTCGAAATGGCCTTGGATTACCTATTACTTCACCATCGAAGTACGCGAAGGCCGTGTGCGTTACACCCTTACCGACTTCATGCAAAAGACCCAAAGCAACCATCCCTGCGAGGAATGGATGAACAAAGAAGATCCTAATTATCAGCCAATTTGGGACAATTACCTGCAACAGATGTCCGCCTTTGCCGAAGACTGGGGACAAAAGTTTGAGGAAAGTCTGGTTCCCGAAAAAGTGATTGAAGAAGAAGAATGGTAAACTGATATGGCCACTCGCGAACGCATAAAGAAAGGCTTTTCGAAACTTCTCAAGGAAGAGAAGCTAAAGCTGATTGCCAACTACTTCGAGAACCCCGGCGAAGTCATCAGCCTGCTAAAGAGCTATTGGCACTCCGATTCGAAGCAGCAACAGCTTTTTGATGAGTTCAGCGAGAACACCATCACCAATTTCTTCATCCCCTACGGCATCTCGCCCAATGTGACCATCAACGGCAAGGACTACATCGTGCCGATGGTCATTGAGGAAAGCTCCGTTGTAGCGGCGGCCTCGGCTGCAGCCAAGTTCTGGGGCGAGCGAGGCGGATTCCATGCCGAAGTCATTGATGTGCGCAAGGTCGGACAGGTGCATTTCGGATGGAGCGGCGACAAGGAAAAACTGTTTGCGATGTTTCCCGAAATCGAGAAACGCCTCTTGGCCGACACCGATGCCATGACTGAAAAAATGCGTAAACGCGGTGGCGGCATCCTTGGGATGCGACTCATCGATTACAGCGCACAAATCCCTGACTATTACCAGATTCGTGTGGAGTTTGGCACGGGAGATGCCATGGGTGCCAACTTCATCAACTCCGCTTTGGAACAGTTTGGGCATAGCCTGCAGGACTTCTTTGCCGAGCAACAAGACCTGCCCGAGGAACTCCGCAAGGTGGAAATCATCATGACCATTTTATCGAACAACACGCCCGACTGTCGCGTGAAAGTCTGGGTGGAATGCCCTGTGGAGCAGTTGGATGGCATTGATGAGCATCTTTCGGGTGCCGAATACGCCAAGAAATTCAAGAAGGCTGTCGACATCGCCCACATCGACACCGACCGCGCCACAACGCACAACAAGGGCATCTACAACGGCATCGACGCAGTGGTCATCGCCACGGGCAATGACTTCCGCGCCGTGGAAGCCGCAGGCCACACCTTCGCCTCGCGCAACGGGCATTATGAGAGCCTTTCCTCGGCCACGATTGAAAATAGCATCTTCCACTTTGAACTGGAGGTGCCGATGGCTTTGGGCACCATTGGCGGACTGACCAGCCTGCACCCACTTGCCAAGAAGACCCTTGAACTTTTGGGCAATCCCACTGCCAAAGAGCTGATGATGATTGCCGCCACGATGGGCTTGGCCAACAACTTCTCCGCCGTACGATCGCTGACCACCAAAGGCATCCAGGCCGGCCACATGAAGATGCACCTCAACAACATCCTCAACCAATTGAATGCCAGCGAGGAAGAGAAGAAAAAGGCGAGGGAGGCGTTCAAAGACCAAACCGTATCTTTCGCTGGAGTTGAAAAGTTTTTGGAATCGCTGCGGAAATAAGACGTGCTATTTCTTGTTTTTTCCGAACAAATCCGAATGGGTTCCCGTGCGTTGCAAGGAAACGATTCGGATTTCCGTGTCTTTAACGTAAATCAGCAGCCAATCGGGGTTGATGTGGCATTCCCAACAGCCTTCATATTAGCCATGAAGCTGGTGGTTGCGGTTTTTTTCAGGGATTGGCATGCCTCCTTCCAACAAATCGGTGATGGCAAAAAGGTCATCTAACGAAAGGCCTCTTTTTTTTGCCAATTTCAGGTCTTTCTTGAACTGACCTGTTGAAATAAGTCTAAACTTTGCCATCTCATAAAGCCTTAGCCCATTCCTTAAACTCTTCTGCTGTACCCGACCAAGCAATTCCTTTCCCATTCATGGAATCCTCGATGACTTTCATCGTCTCATCGTTAAGATAATAGCCAGTTTCAGGGTCATATAGGCGAGGCTTTTCTTTCTTTTTCTTTTCAATGCTCCAGCCCATTTTCTTTGCCATTTTCTTGAAGAAAGGAACATCGTCCTTAGGCACATTAAGCATAAATGTGTCGAATTGTGCAGCTGGTGTGACCGTTCCGTTCATAATGATTAAATTGAATTACGGCGCAAAGTTAGCATTTTTTCCACGAATTGCCATCTGAAGCAAAAAAAAACATAGTTTTGCATTTGCTTAATCAGATTTGCCCAAAAATGAAATCCTACCATTCCCACGGAAAATTCCTCCTGACAGGCGAATACCTCGTCCTGCGAGGCGCTTTGTCGTTGGCTTTGCCCTTGAAATTGGGACAGACCTTGTCAGTAGAGACGCGCCATGGCACGTCTCTACAATGGGACGCCCACAAACCTGATGGACATTGGTTTTCTGTTACCTTAGACCCTGAAAACCTCGAAATCATCCATTGCACCGACCAAAACAAAGCCAAAAAACTGGCCCAAATCTTGCAAGCCGTCAAAAGCCTGAATCCCAATGCCTTTAAAGGAAACGACTTGAAATTCACCACCCGTTTGGACTTCGATCCGAACTGGGGCCTCGGCAGCAGCTCGACGCTCATCGCCAACCTCGCCCAATGGGCCGGTGTGAACCCCTACGAACTGCTGAAGCTGACCTTCGGCGGCTCGGGCTACGACATCGCTTGCGCCACAGCGGAGGAACCGATTTATTATCAACTATCAACACCTGAACCGGCCCTTCGACAAGCTCAGGGACCTCGAGGGCCTAAGGTCGTTGAGCCCGTCGAAGGGCCGACTCCCATGGTTGAACCTATAGATTTCAACCCACCCTTTGCCGAGCATCTGTTTTTCATCTACCAAGGCCAAAAGCAAAGTTCCTCAAAGGAAATCAAGGCGTTTTTAGCCCAAGCAAATCCCATTAATTTACATAAAGATATAGAATCAGTTTCGGAAATCAGCCGTGCCGTACCGAAATGTGAAAGTTTGGATGAATTCGCTATGCTTATGCAATGCCACGAACGCATCATCAGCCGATGCATTGGGCAAGAACCAGTGCAAAAGCGTTTCCCCGACTTTGAAGGTGTCTTGAAATCGTTGGGCGCTTGGGGTGGCGATTTTATTTTGGCTGCTACGGAATGGACTGAAAACCAAGTGAGGGAATACTTCAAAGGAAAAGGCTTGGAGGTGGTTTTCGGGTATAAAGAAATTGTTCTCAACTAAGAATCTTTAATCTTGCCACCACAAAATTTGGTCTTTTCATGGTGTCATTCACTTTTGAATGGCCAACAAAATTTTGTAATAAAAAATCATAATATATTAATAATCAATTAGATAAGTTTTCAAAAGTTTGTAATACCCATTGGACTTGAAAAAATGGCGGATTTTTTATATACTTTTGCCAGAAAGTTTTCGAAGACTTAAAACCAAGTTTCAGGTAACCTCTAAAATTCAATTGTTATGAACAAGTCAATCAAAACCATCATCGCCCTGACGGCGCTTTTTGTCATAGGATTCCTCGCCTTGGAGGGATGCAACAAGAAAGAGGCTCGACAGCCCAAAGTTTCCGGCTTCTTCGTTTCGGGATGCAACGATGTCGTTCTCCACCGCGACAATGAACAGAATGACACGATTTACGTGACTGCCGTTGACGAAACGAAGTTGAAAATCAGCACCACAAACACGCCATTCTATTGCGACGTTGACACCATCCGACCTGAAATCCAAACGCAGGAACAAAACATCTCCATAGAACTGCTCTATGAGGATTCGTGGGCCGATTGCTTGTGCGGTCGCCATTTGGACATCATCATCGAAAACCTGAAGTTGGGACAAACCTACTCCGTCAGCATCAAGAAAGACGAGCGCGATTATTTCCAGTTCGAGGTCACTTTTGTGCCTGAAACGGAATTGATGTTCATCCGCGAACAATGAACTTAATCAGCGACGGCCATAACACGCATCAGGCAATTCCTACAATCAAATTCGAGGCGGAAGGTGTTCGCGCCGTTGCGGATAAACAATGGTGTGGCCTTCTGTCCCGTTTCCTTGCTGCACATACCATTGGCGTAACGGATGCAATGGTGGCAGGTCATTAATGCGGCAGGAATTTCATCGGGATTTGTGACCGTTGTAGAGAAGGTGCATGCACCTTCTCTACGGCATTCACGGTTATTCATATGATTTTCAACCAATTCATCCGTCAATTTCATCACCAAATCCCGTTTCATCTCGCCGATGACCGAGGCAGGGATGAGACGCGGTTCGTTGAATTTCAATTCCAAATTGACGGGATTGAACACCGTGTCGCCCCATTGCATGGCCTTTTTTTGGATGTTTTCGGTGGCCTTCTCGGGGTTGTTGGCGAGGATTTTGTCGCATTGTATGTTTGTAGAGACGCACGGCCGTGCGTCTCTACGGATAAATGCGGAAAAATCATACCCCGTTTCCGTTTCCGACAACACCAAATCAATGTCAATCTTGCGGTTGCCCGTGGAGGCCTCCACCTGTTTCTGCCATTCGAGGTCGAGGTTACGGTAGATTTTTGCGCCACGATAGGCACCATGGGGGCGGTTTGTAGAGACGGTGTGCACACCGTCTCTACCGATGTTTACCACATCGGCACGCAACCCCACCAATTCGTTGTCCTGGTTTAAAAAACACAGGCCATCGCCGTTGTGCAAGGTCTTGTCGGTTTCAATCTCCATTCGAAGCGGATTGCACCAACTGACCTCACCAATGTATTCACCCATCGATTTCGGCGTGAAGGGCGAGCCAATACCTTTTTGTCGCCCATTGATGAAATAGTCGGTGAAGCCCCTGTTAAAGGATTTCTCAGGGTTGATATCAAATGTATAGTTGCAATGTCCGTATGAAGCCTGCTCCAAATCTAGGCGACGGCTGATGATTTCATCCAGTTTTTGGCGGTAAAAGGCCGTTACATTCTTCACATAGTCAGCATCTTTCAGTCGACCTTCGATCTTGAAGCTCGTGATGCCGGCATCAATCAATTCCTCCAAATGGGCGCTGTTGTTGAGGTCTTTCAAGCAAAGCAAGTGTCGGTTATTGATCAACACCTTCCCGTTCTCATCGAGCAAATCCCATGGCAAGCGGCAGGGCTGGGCGCAGGCACCTCGGTTGGCGCTGCGGTTACCAATATATTGGCTAAGATAGCACCGCCCGCTATGGCTGACGCAGAGTGCGCCGTGCACGAAGAACTCAAGCGGCACCGTGGTCTTCTCCCGAATCTCCCTGATTTGTTTCAAACTCAACTCGCGGCCAAGGACAACCTGTTCGAAACCAAGCTGTTCCAGTTGTTGCACTTTCTCCACGGTCATGTTGTCGCACTGCGTGCTGGCATGGAGCGGGATGGGCGGCAGGTCGAATTGGAGCAGTTGCATATCCTGCACGATGAGGGCATCAACGCCTGCGTTCCAGCAATCAAAAGCAATCTTTCGGGCGCGTTCCAACTCATTGTTGTAGAGCAAAGTGTTCAAAGTGACATACACTTTGGCATCATACAAGGCCGCGTGGCGGCAAAGGCGTTCGATGTCTTGAATGCTATTGGAGGCCTTTTCGCGAGCACCGAAGTCGGGGCCACCGATGTAGACGGCATCTGCGCCATGATTAATGGCAGCCATGCCCACCTCGACATCCTTGGCAGGCGAGAGCAGTTCTATCTTCTTCGTTTTCATGCCGCAAAGGTACAGTTTTTCGGGACTATAACGAGTTTTTTAGTATTTTTGCAAGTTTAAACCATATAAAAAAGCCTGACGTTTAATGAAAAAACCGAGGATTAGATATGATTGTGTCCTGTTTGCCCTGCTAATGGTCTTCCTTTTCGTTCCCATCGTGCAGGAATGGACTAGTATCTTCCCCAAAAAGCTATTGAAAGGCGCCTTCGAACCCACACCCAAACCCGAGTTGACGTTCGACAACTACCGTTCAAACACCTACCAGACGCAAATCGAGAAATATGTCAGCGAACATTTCGGACTGAGAGAACCCGTCATCAGAATCTACAACCAATACTTGTGGTCAGCCTACAACAAAACCTACTGCCACTTTATCGTGCCAGGAAAGAAAGGCTATCTTTATTATGCAGTGGCCGTCAACGAGCACTATGGCACCGAGCTGCCCAAGTTCTATTCTTCAAATGAAAAGGCCATGGCTGCTGCCGACAAGGAGCTGCGGATGATGAACAAGCTACGGTATGTACTGAAAGACTATGGCATCGAGTTCCTGGCTTTTATCGCTCCCGACAAACCCGAAGTGTACCCCGAATACCTTCCACGTCGCGATGCCGACACCTCCACTATCCATTTGGCCGACTATTATTCTCGTCGAATGACTGAGACCGGCTTCCCTTTTATCAACATGACAGAATGGTTTGTGAGTATGAGAGACACCGCTTCGGTTCCTCTCTTTCCTAAGACCGACTCGCATTGGCGGTATTCAGCCATCTACGGCTACGACTCACTGTTCCGTTTCATCAATTCTTTGGATGGTGAAGCCAAATTCCCGACCCTCCACATCGGGCCACCCATAGCCTATGAATCGGACAAGTTGGAAGGCGATGAGGAGACCCTCAACCTCATCTTCCCCATTCGTGGCGGCCAGACTAAATACAAGTCAGAAATTACTGTTGAAGACGACAGTCTCCACCGCAAGCCCAAAGTGCTGTTTGTGGGCGACTCGTTCATTTGGAGCATGGGAGAATTTATGCCTGCCCGTCAAATCATGGCCGATTGGGAAATATGGTTCTACAACAACACTGCCACTATAGCCTCCAGCAACAAGACAGAAAGCGTGAAAGACATCGACCGCTTGAGCCGCATCCTCAATGCCGATTATGTGGTGTTCTATTCAGCAGGTCACCAATGGAGGGAAGCCACCTACGGCTTTACCAAAGATGCCTTGTTGCAACTATGCGTGAGCGACAGTCTCTTTGAGGCATCCGTAGAAGATCACACCAAACGATTGCGCAATTATGAAGGCTACGCTAACATGACGGAGGAAGAAGTGCGTAATAGCATAACTTGGATGCTGAAAAACGATCCCGAACTCATCCCTGGCCTCGACGGCGAAGACACGCCTGCAATACGCAACACCGAACGCATCCAAGAAGCCTTGACCATCAAACACATCAAAAACAACAAAGACTGGGTTAATGCGCTCAACTTCTATGCCGTACAACACGCCATAAGCCCCGATGATGCCTTGCGCGAAGAGGCTCGCCGCATTTCTGCCGGTGAGTCGCCATTACGCGAGGAAATCGTCATCGACACGGCGGCCTATATCCAGATGAAGAAACAGGAAATCATTAAAGGATGGCGTAATAATCCCGACAAGCTGCGGGAAATGCAACAGAAAGCAAGCGACGACAACCAACCCTTAGATACCGTCTTTGAAAGAAGCGCACGATGGGTCATTAACCAACAAATCGAGAAAGGCGAACTATTCCAATAACAAGTTAAGAAGTAATATATGGTATTCAGCAGCAACATATTCCTACTCTATTTCATGCCAATCTTTTTCCTCGTGTATTTCATCATACCGAGGAAGGGGCGCAACTACTTCCTTCTGCTCGCCTCACTCGTATTTTATGCCTGGGGCGCACCTGAGTTCATCATCCACCTCATCGTGTCGGTCATCGCCAACTTCTACTTGGTGCGGTGGATGAACAAGACAGAAAAGCCCGGCCTAAAAAAACTGCTTTGCGGCATCTCCATCGCCATCAGCATCGGGCTGTTGTTCTATTTCAAATACGGCAACTTCACCATGCAGAACATCAACTCGGTGTTGGGTTGGTTCCATGCCGAGCCTCTACAATGGACTAAGATCCTGCTGCCCATAGGTATCTCGTTCTTCTCGTTCCAGAGCGTCACCTATACCTTGGACACCTACCGCAAGGTGAACGAACCGATGAAACGACTGAGCGACTACATGCTCTATATCGTCATGTTCCCGCAACTGATTGCCGGTCCCATCGTGCGCTACTGCGACATCGCCGACCAGATCCGCAATCGCGAATCGCTCTATACGGACAGGTTGCACGGCTTCTATCGTTTCATCATTGGTCTCTGCAAAAAGGTATTGATCGCTGATGTCATCGGTTTCCAAGTCGACCAGATTTTGGGGCCATCGAACTACGATGTGCTGACCTCTGCCCAATTGGCTGATATTGCCAACAAAATCGCGACCATCGACTCCACCAGCGCCTGGATAGCCATCTTCGCTTTCACCTTCCAGATCTACTTCGACTTCGCCGGTTATTCCGACATGGCGATAGGTTTAGGTCGCATGATGGGCTTCAAGTTCCCCGAAAACTTCGACAACCCGTATGTATCCACCACCATCTCTGAGTTTTGGCGTCGTTGGCACCAGACTTTCAGTGTATTCATCAAAAATTACCTCTATTTCCCCTTGGGCGGCAGCCGCGTGAAGACCGAAGCGCGCAAATACTTCAACCTGTGGTTCTGCTTCCTCATCAGCGGTTTGTGGCACGGCGCGGCATGGAACTTTGTGGTCTACGGTGCCCTGCAAGGCATTTTCATCTGTGCCGATAAGCTGTTTTTGAAAAAGTTCAACGAACGATTGGGGAGAATTCCGAGTGTATTCTTCACTTTCCTTATCATCGTGCTGACCCGTTGCTTCTTCCGCATCGAGCGCATCGACCTGTCGTGGATGTTCATCAAGCGTTTGTTTGCCTTCGACTTCGCTCCTTTCCATTTCAGCGACAATCCGCACCTCTATGTGACCATGCTCGTGGCGGCCTTCTTCTCGTTCTTTACACTGTCGAAACTCGGTCTTAAGGTGCAGGACAAGGTCTATTTCACAGACTATAACCGCAGGCAACATATTATCGCCTTCGTGATTTGTATCTTTGCCTTTATCTTCTGTCTCGGCGCGTTGAACGCCAGCGGCTTTAGTCCTTTCATCTACTTTAGGTTCTAATCTTCATGGTATTCAGTAGTAACATATTCCTTTTCTTTTTTCTGCCTATCTTCCTGATAGCCTATTTCATCACACCGCAGAAATACAGAAACTATACGCTCCTGCTCTTCTCCATCGTGTTTTATGCCTACGGTGCCCCCGACTTTGTGTTTCTACTTGTTGGCGAATGCGTTATCAACTATTACATCGTCAGGGCGATGGGGCGTGGAGACGTTGCGCGCAACGTCTCTACAAAAAAATGGCTTTGTGCCCTTTCCGTAATCATAGCCTTGGGGTTGCTGCTCTATTTCAAATACGCCAACTTCTTCATGGAGAACCTCAACACCATCTTGGGTTGGGCACACCACGAACCGATAGGTTGGATGAAGGTGGCCTTACCTATCGGCATCTCGTTCTTCACCTTCCAATCCATTACCTACACCATCGATGTGTACCGTGGCACAACTCCACCCAGCCAGAAGCTGACGGATTACGTGTTGTATATCATGATGTTCCCACAACTCATTGCAGGTCCCATCGTCAACTACAATAGCGTAGCGACACAACTGGTATCACGCACCAGCACCATGGAAGACCGTGTGGTAGGGTTCTACCGCTTTGTCATTGGTTTAGGAAAAAAAGTGCTCATCGCCAACACCATGGCCGCCTATGCCGACCAAGTGTTCGGCATGGCTTATGGCGACTTGGCTACAGGTACGGCTTGGATTGGAATTCTTTCTTACACTTTCCAAATCTATTTCGACTTCTCAGGCTACAGCGACATGGCCATCGGTCTCGGCAAGATGATGGGCTTCCGCTTCCCCGAGAACTTCAATGACCCTTATACCAGTCGCAGCGTCACCGAATTCTGGAAACGTTGGCACATGACCTTGGGCAACTTCATTATGAACTATCTCTACATCCCGCTCGGCGGCAACCGCAAAGGCAAGGGACGCATGTATTTCAACCTATGGCTCTGTTTCCTCCTTTCAGGTCTGTGGCACGGAGCCTCGTGGAATTTCGTCCTTTGGGGTGCTTTCCACGGCCTTTTCATCTGTGCTGACAAACTCTTCCTTAAAAACGCTTTGAAGAAGGTAGGCATGCTACCCTCTGTAACCATTACCTTCTTCCTTGTGGCCATGGGATGGGTGCTCTTCCGTGTCGACACGGCTGCTGATGCCGGCGCGTTTTATCAAGCGTTGTTCGCTTTCAAAGGCGGCTTGACGGTAGTAGGCGACGCGCAGTTCTGGTGCGTCTTTGCCCTCGCCGTTATCTTCTCCTTCCTCACACTAACTCCATTCGGACAAAGGCTTCAAGACCGCATCTTCGCCGACAGTTATTCGAAGCCTCTCTCTTGGACGATGTTTGCCATCACCCTAATCCTATTCGTCCTTTCAGCAGGCTCGCTGTGCGTTTCCGATTTTAACCCCTTCATCTACTTTAGATTCTAAGCCATGAAACAGAAACCACACTTCCTTATACAGTTCATCTGCATCTTTGCCGTGCTCACCGCCGTACTTTTGCAAGGCTTCACCCACGTCGTGAAGATGACCCCACTGAAAGGCTATGTTCCTGATGAACAACCCGTCAAACTGACTTTCAAGACCTATTACGACGGCACCTACCAAAACTACCTCACCGAACACGCCAAGCGCAACAGTGGTTTCCGAGAGGTGTGCATCAGGTCGTACAATCAATGCCTGTTCTCTTTATTTAGGAAGTCGACCAACGACAATATCATCACAGGCAATCACAAGGAGATGTTTCTAAAGATGTATCTCGATGAAGTGACGGGCAAAACCTTCAAAAGCCATTACGCATCAAAGGAAGCCTTTGAGGCAGAGGCTCAACAAAACATCAGGAAAACCTTAGCCCTCATCGACAGTCTTCAAAAGCACAACACAGCGTTCCTCTTTGTAGAGGCCCCTTCCAAGACTTGGGTCTATCCCGAATACATGCCCCAAAGTTGTCAAGACTCCATCATGTCCTTCTGCGTGCAGGATTACTACACACAATTGTTCAAAGAAAATGACATTCCTCACATCGATTTTCTCAGTTACTTCAAGTCTCTGAAAGAAAAGTCAAAGTATCCTTTATACACCCAATATGGCACGCATTGGGCCGAAAACACCATTCCTTTTGTGGCCGACTCGGTGCTGCAAAAAATCGGGAGTCTTGTCGGACAAGAGATGCCGCATATCATTTGTCTCGATGAAAACCCAACAACCTCCTATTCGAAACAAGATGATGAGATTGAGAATCTGATGAACCTATTGCTACCCATCCGCAAGCCCGCCGTACCGCAACCTATTATATCCCTCAGCGACACCACACTGCACAAGCCCAACATTCTTGTGATAGGTGACAGCTATTTCATCCAATTGCATGAGTCGTGTTTCGCTGATTGCTTCGACCGCTGCGACTTCTGGAAATATAACGATGAAGTCATCACCAAAAATATTGAATTCTTAGGGAAGGTGAGCTACTATCCAGAAGTTTATAAAGTCATTGACGAGGTCGACCTTGTGATGGTCATTACCACTTCTGTCTATGCCTACAACTATATGTTCGGTTTCTGCGAGACCGCCAACGAAGCTTTTGCCGACCCCGACGGTAAACACAAGCAGAAGATGATTGATGAAACCATAGAACGCATCAAAAGCTCGCCCGAATGGTTTGAAGACATCAAACAAAATGCAGAGAAAAAAGGGATAAGCCTCGATGAAATGCTACGCAATGCCGCCATTTACACCATTGAGATGGACAAAAAAACAAGCAACAATAAATGATAAAAAAGCCCAAATACGACCTTGTATTGTTCATCATTCTGATGTTGTTGCTCTTTGCATCCTTGGTGCAGAAAAGCACAGGTTGGGTGAAAACAGAGCCTTTGAAAGGTGTCTATCCTACTACGCCTTATCCCCTCTTGAACCTCAAGGACTTCAGCTCGGGCGACTACCAAAAACAGATGGAGCGACAACTCAGCGAGCGTTTTGGCTTCAGGGAGCCTGTCATCAGACTTTACAACCAATATCTTTGGGACTTCTACCGCAAGACCTATGCCCACGACATTGTGGCAGGCAAGCACAACTGGCTGTATTACGAGCAAAACGTGAACGACTATTACGGCACTGAGATGTACCGTTGGCTCCCAGATGCCTCAGCAGCTCGCGAAACTTTTGACCGCGAAGCCCGACTGATGTGGAAACTGCGTGGCGTGCTGCAAGATTACAGTGTTGAATTTCTTATGTTCATGGCACCCGAAAAAGGTTTCCTTTATCCAGAGCATTTGCCTGACCGACTGTATGATACCAACTCCATTAATGCCCGTAAATACTATTCCGCCATATTTGAGGAGAACGGCTTCCCCTACATTGAGATGACCTCTTGGTTCCAAGCTTTAAAAGAAGCCGATACTCTGCCATATTCTCTCATCTCGCAAACGGGTGCCCATTGGGGCTTCTCATCGGTGCTGGCTGCCGACTCGCTGCTGCGGTTCATGGAAACGCTAAAAGGTGAACACTTGCCCCAATTGGCCATCGGACCATTCCACGAAAGCGCCGACTCCACCCAAAACGACGACCACGACCTCGAAATGAACCTCAACCTGATGCGTGAAATGCGCCGCCCCTACGACCGACTTTACGATGCCGAAGTTACCGTAGTAACTGACTCAACCATCAGAAAACCAAAGGTTTTGTTCATTGGCAACTCCTATCTTTGGCGAATGCACTATTACATTCCTTTCGAAGAGTTGTTTGAGTGGTCGGAGTTCTGGTTCTACAACTCAACGGCTTATTCCGGTCCTGGCTATGCCGACCAAACCCCAGTCGCCGATTTAGACATCATCGAAAAGATACTCGATGCCGATTATGTGGTGTGGTTCACCACGGGCAACCAAATGTATAAGGCCACCTACGGCTTTGTGGAAAGAGCCTTGATGAACTTCTGTGTCGATGACAACAAGGTGAACAAAACCCGCGAAAGCATTATGGACAGCCTGAGTTTGTCGTGGCAAGAAGCCAACAAAATCCTCATCAACGACCCAGAACACTATTTCCCTGAGCTGGCTGGTGATAGTATTCCTTTAGCTCGCAACCCAAGAGTACGCGAAACATTGGTAATCAACGAGATAAAAAAAGACTCCGTTTGGATGTGGAACCTGTCGACCTGCCAAACCGTTATCCAAAACGCCTCTTTGGAGCGAGTGTTGATTATGGAGGCCCACAACATCATCGAGGGCAAACCCTTAATGCGCGACATGAGCGATGTGGAAGCCAAACGCGACCACGTGGAAAGCCTTGTCAGCGATATGATTGAAGAAATCCGACCCCAACCCGAACTTATGGAACGCATCCGAAATATGGCTGCGGACAAAGGCATTTCAGTAGAGGAGCAGACCGAACTCGCTGCCCGCTGGATCGTGAACGACAAAATCAAACGAGGACTCGTCGTGTTGTAATCAGAAAGGACGAGCCGCCAAAATCTCAGGAATACGGCTGTTTCGGGTGACAGGCACCGAATCGGTGGCCAAATCGGGGAAATAGCGTTCAGGAGCCGAAAACAGCGTCTTCCTCGCCTCCTCCATCCGCTCATCCTCATTTTCCTTTTCGACCGTTGCAGCAATAGCACTCAAGGTGCTATCGATTTCTGAGTCGTCGTGGGTGAGATAGAGTAAAGCTTTGGGTAGAAAATCGTTGCTGAACACATACAACTGCTCCGGCGAGTACGACAAGTCGATGATTTTGGCGTTGAGAATCTCAAACAGTATGTCGGCATCGCTCGTATGGTCATATTTCGGGTTGAAATGAACCGTGCTGTTGTAGTACCAATAATAATAGTTACTGAAAATATAGGATAGGGGCACCGACCTGGTGAGATTCCAGAAAAAGGAATCACCGACCACTATGATTGTAGGCTTATAGGCAGTAGAGTCGTCATCCAAAACAGGCATGGCGTAATAGTTTTGGTTGGGTTTTATAGGACGCCAAAGGTTCAACACAGCTTCCAAGTCGTTGTCGGGATATTCGGTCTCGTCAGGATATTTGCCTCCCATCTTGTAATTGCGAAGGTTCATGTGACCTGCATGCTCGATGTAACGCTCAATGGTGTCGAAAGCATAGCCCGATGCGATATAGGTCCAATGCTTGCCTGTTTTCGGAAACAAGGGGAAATCCACCTTGCCTTTCCAGTTTTGGAAAATTTCCTGCACATTGACGTAATTGACTCCCAGACTGTCGAACACTTTCGGATAGTATTGGTAGGCATGGAACGGTTCAAGGGAGAGGCCTGGATTTTCGGGCATATATTCGGGATACAGGAAGGTCTTTGTGGGCAACATTGAAACAAAAATGAAGTTTCCGTACTCATCGAGGATGTGTTGTACCTTGTAGAGTCGCTGGGCTTCGAGGTCGCATTTGTGTTGCATCTCGGCACAACTCTGAGTGTAGGAATAAACGCTACTCTGATAGTAGTTGACAACCTCATCAAGCCCATACAGCCAATTGTCCTTGCCGATGCAAATGGTATAATTGAGCGTTTTATGATAAAAGTCCCAGATATACTGGTTATAACTCTTTATGAAGAGTTCCCTAAAGCCGAAGTTGTAACGCAGGTAGGTCTCAAGGCTTTGCTGATAGGAGCCATCTATCATATAGGCAATGGCGATGGGCTTCTTTTCGGGTTCGTAAAGGACGCCGTTCAAAGGTTTCACCTCGATAAAACGGGTTTGCTCTTGGACAGTAATCAGAACGAAGAGACCCAAAGTCAAAAGGCACAATATGACATATATCTTATTTTTCATCATTTTTTTCATTGTCGACAAACCAACGGGCATCAATAAGCAATTGTTCCTCAAAAGTAAGGCCGGTCTCTTCCAACTGCTTCGTAATGATATCAATCATCTCAGGGTTGTTTCTCCAGTTTTCGACCACCTCATATACCCTGAATTCCGTCAAGATAGAGTCGTTGACGGTCTTGTCCTCGCGTAAAAGGGGGTGACCATCAACCACGTTTATTGCTTCGCGGTTAACAAGACTTTCCAAAGATTCATTGTCAATAAAAGCTTTGACTTTCAAAGCATTTACCCAATTCTCGTCTTGGTTGATGCGATAGGCTGTCTGTGCCAAAACAATTCCTCTTGTGTTGCGAATGGTTGGTACGCAGTCGCCATCCAACCCTTCGATTCTCTCGATGTCGTTCCTCAAAATGTCCTCGGCTTGCGTTTTGTCGACGTTTTCAGCCACCATCACCTTTTCGACTTCGGCTTCCCAAAGGCTGTCGCTCACGCACAACCGCAACAACGCGTCTTCAGCAAATCCGTATGAGATTTTGTACATCTGGGCTTTGTCAGTGAACCAAGCAACATAGTCAGCGTTGACAATGGCATAAAGACGGTCTGTCTCGCTTATTGGCCTGCTTTTCTGCAACCTTTGGCCATAGTATTCAGTCATATTGTAGAACCAATATCTTACGTCGGAAAAGACCTTGTTAAGGTCGATGTATTGGTTGATGGCAAAAAAATAAGAGTTGCCGATGAAAACCGCATTAGGTTTCACCGCATTGGAATCAGATTTGATGCTAACTTCCCGCTCATAATAAACATCTTCATCAATAGTGATTTCGCGCTGCAGATTCAGCAGTCTTTCCAAGTCGCGAATGGTTCCTTTGGTCAGTTCACTGCATTCAAGACGCTCACCAATGGCAATTCTTGGCATTTCAATGCCTTTCATCGTAGCCATATAGCTAAACAACGAATCGGCTGCATATACTGCGGGAAATATCCAGTGAGCTGAAGTTTGCGGTATGGCAGGATAGTCGAGTGTGTCCTGCATATTAATGAACCAACTGTCCATGTCAATATAGGGAATTCCATTTTCCACTAAGGCCTGACGGTAATAATCGTAAGCGTGGATGGTGGTGGTATCGAAATCACGCTCGGGCAGAAACTGGGTATATAGGTTCGCCTTATCGGGTGTCGTGTATATCAGAAAATCAATGTCAAAAGTCTTCAATACCCCTATCAACTTTTTCAGCAGCCGGATTTGCTTCTCAAATCGTTCCATCGCCTTGTCGTTGGACTCAATCCATCGATACATCTCCTTGCCATAATACTCATCGACATTGAAATTGAAAAACAACCAGTCTTCCTTTCCAATAGCCACCTCATTGCTATACGTTTTTCTGAAGAAATCCCAAAGATATTGGTTATAGAATCGTGTCATTGGTTCTCTGAAGCCAATGTTCTCGGAAAGATACTGTTCGAGATTGTCTTGGAATACGCCTGTCTTCAAATTCTCGAATGACAACGAAGGAGTAGCCACAGGAATGCTTTGTCCAACCAACGGCCGCATCTCCAACCATTTCGTATTTTGCTGAATGGCAGGTAGTGTAAGTATGGCCAAGGCAAGACAAAAAAGTGCTATGGAAACTACGCTTTTCACTTCAAAACCTAAAATAGATGAACGGACTGAAACCTACCGCATTGATGGCGGCAATGCAGAACAACAACATGAATACAGCCACCACCCATGCCACGATAGTGCCGGCTATGGAGTACTCCTCCTTATAGTAGACGGCATCTTGCATCTTTTTCCCGAAGGGGAACAGGGTAATAAACGAAAACACCAATGCAATGATAAGCATGGTGTAGAACTGTGCGTCGGCCTTGATGCCAAAGGAGCTGAAGTCGAAAGCGAAGAGCCTCGAAATGAAGGTAAAGGCCTGTCCCAAGTCCTCAATGCGGAAGATGGCCCAACCCACCATCGCGATGATGAAGGTGATGATGACGCTCGGCACCTTACCGATTTTTTCATAGCATTTCTTCAAACCCATCCGTTCGAGCACCAACCACAAGCCATGATACGCGCCCCAGACCACGAAATTCCATGACGCACCGTGCCACAGGCCCGACAATAGAAACACAACCCAAAGGTTGAAATACATCCTCCGTTTCGAGCAACGGTTGCCCCCCAACGGAATGTACAGATAGTTGCGCATAAACGCTCCTAAGGTGATATGCCAACGGCGCCAAAACTCAGTGATGCTCGCCGAGTTGTAAGGATTGTCGAAGTTCTCCGGAAAATGGAAACCCATCATCTTGCCCAAGCCTATCGCCATGTCGGAGTAGCCAGCGAAGTCGAAGTAAAGCTGCATAGTGTAAGCTGCAATGGCAATCCATGCCGTGCCAGTATCCATGACGGAGAGATTCGTAGCCAACAAAGTATCCACTTGTGCACCAATCACATCGGCTATCAGCACCTTTTTGGATAGACCTATCACAAAACGGAAAAGGCCATGCAAACAATTGTTGCTACTGTATTCGCGGTGACGTATCTCACCTTCAATATCGCAATAACGTACAATAGGACCAGCAATGAGTTGCGGAAACATCATGATGTAAACCATATAGTCGCTCAACTTCTTCATCGGCTCGTTGTGGCCCCGGTAGGTGTCGAGTACGTATGTGATGGACTGAAAAGTGAAAAATGAAATGCCAATCGGCAGCAGTACCTTTGCCAACCTAATAGGGTTGGCACCGAAGACGCTGATTAGCGCATTCAGGTTGTCTATCAAAAAGTTGGCATATTTGTAATAGACCAAAAGCCCCAAGCTGATCGCGATGGCTAAGCCACAATACAGCTTCTTGAGTGGTTTCTTTTCGGCCTTGTGCATCAGCTTGACCAAAAAGAAGTTAGCTATGGTGGAACCGAGCAACCAAAGGATGAAATCAGGAGCGCCCCAAGCATAGAACACAACGGAAAACAACAGGATGATATAATTCCTGAATCTTTTCGGACACACAAAGTAGCATATCAGGAAAAGGGGCAAAAAGTAGAGCAAGAATACGTTGCTACTGAATACCATAACTCGTCAAATATTAGAAACTGCAAAGATATAAAATTCAAAGATTCAACGAAACGAAATGACTCAATATTCCAATGCTACACCTCAATACCGCACAATACGCTGCGAATGACCACCCATTTTTAACACATAGACGGCTGCAGGCAATTCAGGATTGAGGATGATTTCATTGCCGTTTGCAGCGACAACCGTCTCGGAAAGCACTTTCCTGCCTAACAAATCATAGATAACGACTTCCTTGGCTCCAAAACCCTCTGCTTCGATTCCAATGTGAATCTCATCACAGGAAGGATTGGGATAGCAACCCAAGACAGAGGTCAAGAATTGATCCACCGATACGAAGTCATCCAATGCCTCGAGGATATTATCTGGTCTTTCTCTTAGGAAAAAGTCAATCACAGGCATGCAATAGTTCTCCCATGAGGAATAGGTTTCAGGACAATGGAACCGCTCAATCTGATTGGGCACCTCGTCCTGGAGCGTCTGTTTGATATAATCGAAATAAGGTTTCGTATTCTGATAGGAAAACGTAGTGGAAACCAACTCATTGAACCGATGGACAAATTGTTCCTTAAAATGCTCATTCTCCAACAGCCTTCTGAAAAACAAGGTCGCCCTTCTGCTGGAAGGATAGCCTTCATCGCCATCATACGTGGCATTGGCAAAGACATCGAATGATAGTGCTTCGAGGCAGCCATCACCGTCATAAAAAATCCACCGCCATTTGCCGTCACCAAGTTGCCACATCCTAGTATTAGTGGCTGGCCAGTCCAAATTGGCTGAAAAAAGTTCAAGCACATAATAATCAATGAAATTCGAAATGTCAATATGAGCCTCGGCATAGGCATATTGTTCTTCATCAGAAAGATCTGCTTGTTCCATCCATGTGCGCAAAGCATAGAAATTGTCAGAGTTCCCACACTCCAATTCATTCCAGATATTGATGAGGTTCACTGAATCAATATTGACACCGAAATGGTCTTCGAGAAAGCGTTCATCCGGCTTTTCGGCAACGTAATATATACCCCAATACTCGCCGTTGAGGAACAGCACACAGGCTCGTGATGCCAACGATTCCACATTAATATGCTGGGCCATGCGACTCACAATATAATCCTTGCATCCCGAACCGTTCCAAGCGCTCATGTAAGGCTTCAAACACAGATGCTTGAATTTGTCAATAGGCAAAGTCTCGAAAAACCGGTGTTTGAGTCGTTTCTTCCCATATTCTTCTCGAGCATAGATTTTCATTCCTTTTTGACCCTGATATCTTGCCTTTTTTCCATGGGTTCTCAATCCAACCTGCTGGTTGACGCCACTATTGTCGAGTTCATAATACTCAATATTGCAGATTCGTTCCCATTCACGCCCTTTCATACAGTAATTCCCTGTGAAATAAGGATTCAACGAGTCAAAATGGATGCCAGGCACAAAGATTCCCCGCTCATAATCGAACAAATCCAACGAATCGGCGCAAAGCGATACGGCAGGCAACCCATGCGTATTGCAACCCAATGCACGGATGAAATAGCTATTGGTCATCACCTGACTGACACAACTGTCGTTTTCGTCAAAAACCGCAACACGAATGACGATGCAATGCTGTACCGAATCGGGGAGATAAAACTCCTGCTCAGGGCAATTAACAATTGTGTAGATATCTGATTTTGAATATATGCAGGTGTCCAATACCAAAGGTTCTGTATATAGCGGTGATTGTGCCGTTGGACGGTTACCATTAGTGGTGTATCGGATATGGTTCTGCGGATTGGTGTTAGCGAGTTGCAAAGCAAACACCTCTTCGTAGAACCCACCCGAGGCCGAAAAAACAACCGTATCGTTTTGTGCCTTGGCAGAAACGAAGGCAAAAACAAAAAACCATACCAAAAGGCATCTCCGCATATCTTAGACCTCCTAATATTTGACAATCCGCTGGGTAAATGTTCCTACCTTCAGCACATATACGCCTGCGGGCAGATTGGGTTTGAGGAACGTTTCACCGAAACAAGTCTCAGAAAACACTTTCCTGCCCATGACGTCATAAATGGCCACCTCTTGCGCCTTACCATCATCAGTCCACCCGAGGAGATGTATCTCATCTTCGAAAGGATTGGGATAGCAGGCAACCCTAAACGAGGTCTCCCCAACAGCAAGATAATCCCTGATTTCCTCGATGAAATACTCATGGCGTCGACGCATAAATTCGTCAGCCATCTCCATATCCGTAAACCATCGGTTCATACTCCAAGGAAAATGGAACCGATGATATTGGTCTTCAGCTTCACCTTCAACGAGTTGACGGTATTCGTCCAATACCGATTTCATGAAATCATACCCGAAATAAGTATGTGATAGCTCATTGTAACGCTTGCAGAGCTGGAATCTGAACTCCTTGTTCTCCAAGAAATGGCTCAACACCACGCTGTTACCTCCCGAATGGAGCGCATGGTCGAGCGCTTGGTACTCGACACGTGAAAAGCAGCCATCACCATCGTAAAACATCATCCGAAATGGTCTGCCAGGGGCCAATTGACCAATTTTCACATTGTTGCCAGGCCAGTCCAAATTGGCAGTAAAAGTCTCCAATAGAATATAGTCGATAAAACTAGGCACATCCATGTGCGCGAAAGCATAGGCTGAGTCTTCGGGTTGAGTCAAATCGGCATTTGAAATGAACGAATAAAAACTACGCCATTCTGTGATGTCGCCATAATTGGGAACGCCCCAATACTTGATAATGGCTATGCTGTCGAGGTCGGCATTGTAATGCTCTTTAAGATAATGCTCATCGGCAGACTCCTCCAAGGTGTAGACACCCCAATACTCACCATTGATGAACACGACAGTCTGCCTTACCGACATCGCATCAATATTCAGTTTACCGGCCACCTTTTGAGAAAGATAGTCAGTGCCACCCATCTGCAGCCAGTTGCTACAACGATATGGGTGCAAGCAGAAATTCTTGTACTTGACTATTGGCGAGTCCTTGAAAAAACGAAACAAGAAATGCTTCTTTCCGTACGCCTCGCGGGCATAGAGTTTCATACCTTTTTGCTGGAACCATCGCGAGGCATTTCCATGCGTGCGCATACCGCAAAGTTGATTGATGCCCGTGTTGTCGGGCTCATAAAACTCCATGTTGATTTGGCGTTCCCATTCGATACCTTTCATCCTGTAGTTGCCCGTATGTGTTGAGTCGGCAGGGTCGTAAAGGGCGCCTGGGATGAAGTTGCCCGTCTCGTAGTCGAACAGCGACAAGGAATCGGCCATGATCGACAACACCGGCATGCCATGAAGGTCACAATCGAGCGAACGGATGAAATAGGAGTTGCTGACCACCTGACTCACACAACTGCCGTTTTGGTCGAATGCGGCAGCACGAATGACGATGCCTCGTTTCACGTCGTTGGGAAGATAAAACTGCGACGGGATGGTGTTGTTAATGGTGTAGATGTTTGACTTCGAAAACATGGAAGCATTCAAAGTCATGGCACCTTCATATCGCGGTGATTGTGCCGTAGGACAACTGCCGTTGGTGGTATAACGGATATGGTTTTGCGGATTGGTATTGCTGAGCCTCAAAGCGAACACGTTGTCGTAGAATCCACCTGGAACAGAAAAGATAATCGTATCGTTTTGGGCCTTCGCAAAAAACGCAGTAAACAAAACAAACCCTATGAGCCAAAAAAATCTTTTCATCACGTAATATTATTGTGCAAAAATACACAAAATAATAGTGGCTGGCTTGGAATGAGAGCTATGTCTATCTGTTTTCGTAGTATTCACTTTTCAACTTATTAAAATCCAATATGTTACAAAAAACCTCTTTTGACATTGTCTATCAAATTTGTCAAAAAAGAGACGCGATAATCGCGTCTCTTTTTGCAATGTGAGATTCTGAGGAGGCGATAATCGCGTCTCTACAAGCCTACATTAAATCT
>JAFRRE010000078.1 GCA_017428285.1 Bacteroidales bacterium
CCTACTTTTGCACCGCAATTCAACGCCGAGGAGAGGTGGGTGAGTGGCTGAAACCAACAGTTTGCTAAACTGTCGTATCCAGCAATGGGTACCGGGGGTTCGAATCCCCCCTTCTCCGCGAAAGAAGGAAGACGATGAAGAATCGTCTTTTTTTTCGGGGTATGGCGCAGTCCGGCTAGCGCACCTGCTTTGGGAGCAGGGGGTCGAAGGTTCGAATCCTTTTGCCCCGACAAACTGAAAATGAGGGAGTTACGAAGATTTGTGACTCCCTTCTTTTTTGGCAAAAATCAAAATTTGCACTCCATTTGCACGCAAATTTTCATGATTCTTTGAAAAATATCGAAAAAAATAGCCATGTCTTCCATAATAATTCCTATATTTGCAAGCTTAATTGTAAAATAGGTATCAAGGGCTATTCCTTGGCCATAAAACGAATTGAAATGGAAAACAACGAACAACTAACTCAAAACCCTGCCATTGAGGGAGGAATTGAGAATGAAACGACCACATCAAAGGCCGCAATGAAAGCCATTGATGGTAACGAGAAAAAGAAGATTGTCAAACTGATCCAGCCCAGTATCTTGCCTGGCAAGGTGAAGGTCGAGGTGAACACCCTCGTGGCTGAAATGATTGCCGAGACAGCCCCTGTGGCCGACGAGGTGATGCCCGAGATGGTGGATGCTGCCGAACCTGATGAGGATGAACTGGTGGAAGACAATGCCGACTTGGACGGTCTCAACAAACTGCAACTTGTGGAGATGCTCGAGGAACTCGTGCAAGACTCCGATGTCCAAAACATCAAGGACAAAGTTGCGGCTATTCGTCTCCATTTCAATAAGTTGAACAAGGAAGACATGGACAACGAACTCGACCAATTCCTCCAAGGCGGTGGTGAAGCCGAGAGCTTCCAACATGTTGAAGACCCCATTGAACAGCGTTTCAATGCTGCCTTTGGCATCTTCAAGGCCAACCGTGCCAAGCAAAACGAGGACATGGAGAAGCAAAAGGTTGAGAACCTGACCAAAAAGCAAGCCATCCTCGATGAGCTGAAGGAAATCATCGCTTCAGATGACTCCCTGAAGAAGACTTACGATGACTTCCGTGCCTTGCAAGACCGCTGGAAGGAGATTGGCCCTGTTCCGGCTGCCGAGAACTCCAACCTTTGGAACAACTACCACTTCCTGGTGGAGAAGTTCTTCGACAAGGTCAGAATCGGCCGCGAACTCCGTGACCTCGACATGAAGAAGAACCTCGATGCCAAGATCGAGCTCTGCGAGAAAGCTGAGGAACTGCTTGATGAGAAGTCAATCACCAAGGCTTTCAAGGCTTTACAGAAGCTTCATGAAGATTGGAAGGAAGTAGGTCCCGTGCCTCAAGACAAGAAGGATGAGATTTGGGAGCGCTTCAAGGCTGCTACTGACAAGATCAACCAAATCCGCCGTGAGCATTATGCCCAGATTGAGGAAGAACAAACGGGTAACCTCGAAGCCAAGAAAGCTTTGTGCGAGAAGGCTGAAGAGTTGATTGCCGAAGACTACACGAGCGTCAACGCTTGGCAGAAGAAGTCGGACGAACTCTCCGAAATCTTTGGGGTTTGGAAGACCATTGGTCCTGCCAGCAAGAAAGACAACGAGGAGATTTGGCAACGCTTCCGTGGCACAATGGATGCTTTCTTCGCCAAGAAGAAGGAATTCTTCGCTACGTTGAAGGACAGACAGACCGAAAACCTCGAGCGCAAGACCCAACTCTGCATCGAGGCTGAGGCTTTGATGGAGTCGACCGATTGGAAGAACGCCACCGAGCAGATCAAGAAGCTGCAAGAAGAGTGGAAGACTATCGGTCCCGTGCCGAAGCGTCACACTGACAAGATTTGGAAGCGTTTCCGTGCCGCCTGCGACACCTTCTTCAACCGCAAGAACGAACACTTCAGCGGTCGCCGCACCGAAGAGGAAGCCAATCTTGCTGCCAAGAAGGCTTTGATTGAGGAAATCAAGGCATTTGAAATCGGCCCGAGCCGCAACGAGAACATGGAAGCCATCAAGGCCTTCCAGAAGCGTTGGATTGAAATCGGCTATGTACCGATGAAGTACAAGGATGCCATCAACAAGGAGTATCGTGAACTCATCGATGGATTCTTTGACACTATGCGCAAGAACCAGAACGAGGCTTCGACCAACGAGTTCCGCGAGATGATGGAAGGCTGGAGGGACGACCCGAATGCCAACGACCGTGTGCGCCGCGAGCGCAACACCTTGCAGACCCGCATCCAGAAGCTGCGCGACGAAATTGCTGCCATGGAGAACAACATCGGTTTCTTCTCCAACAGCAAAAACTCAGAGCTGATGCGTGCCGAGTACGAGAAGAAAATCAACAAGGCCAAGGAAGACCTCAAGGTTCTTGAAGCCAAGCTGAAGATTGCTGAGGAGTGATCCCTAAGAACAATGAAGCCAACAAAAAAGCACCTCATTTGAGGTGCTTTTTTTGTACCATGTCTGTATGTAGAGACGGTGCATGCACCGTCTCTACAAATGCATGGTTTTAGAAATTGAAACGTAGGTTCAAAGCAGCTGACCAAGTGGAGTATGTGCTGGCATATTTGGCCCAAGTAGGCTCAAGGAATGTGTAAGTGTACGGATTGCTTTCAGTACCATTGCCGTTGAGTCTCAAGATGTTGGTCTTGTCGATTCTTTGGATGTTGCCCCATCCTCTGTAGAGTAAGTTAGCAACGTTCTTTACATCTACGCCGAAAGAGATCGACTCGCCACCATTGAATCTATAGGTTCTTTCATACTTGACATTGAAGAGGTGTCTCCAAGGAGCAATGGCGCCACCACGTTTTGAATACTGTCCACGATGTGTGCTCAAATACTTGTCGCTCTCAATGAATGCCTCGTAAGCAGCACGGTTTTCATCGGATTCAAATGGCATGGCTTGAAGTTCGTCCTTTGTCGGGATGTAAATCAAGCTTGTGGCACCTTGGTCACCGTTAACGCTGTTTTGATATTTACCGCTCTGAACAAACATGGTATAGCTGTAACGGGAGTAGCTATAGCTTCCGACATAGCAGTGGTTCAATCCTTCATAGTAGAAGCCGATTTGCTCGGTGGTATGTTGTCCAGTAGCCCAAGTCCAACCAGCATTCACAAGAACGTGATGCGGAGCGACATAAGAGCTGTAACCCAGTTCTTGAGCATTGGAACCGTTGACGCCATAAGTATTAGTGGTGAAAGCAGAGGTAACCTGGTCACCAATACCGTCAATGACGTTCTTGCCTTGTGAATAAGTATAGGCCGCCATCAGGTTCAGACCACACTTGAAGTTTTTGCTCAACTGACCAGTGATGGAGTAGTAATAACCGTTGTTCTCACTGTTAGTGATGTAGTAAGGAGTGATAGCTTTATTCAAACTGTTCTTGACTCCTTCGCTTACCCAATACAATCTCTTATCAGGTTCGCCAGGAAGGGCCAAGGAGTCGCCATGGACAATACCGAGTTTGGTCACGGCTACCGAAGCGAGATCCTTGCTGTAGATGCCTTCCAATGTTCCTTTGATGCCGCCAGGAAGTTCGGCATCGAAAGCCAGAGAACTCTTCCATGTTTGAGGCATGCGTAGCTCTTTGTCCATAATGGTGGTGGACTGAGGAGCTGGAAGGTCTCCGGTCTTTAACAAATCGGAATTATTCGCGATAATGTCATCTACATTGTCATAGAACGGGATATTGTCTGAGTACGTGGTAAATTGATTCTGCATCACGTTGCTATTGCCAACGGTAGAAACGATCCATACGAAAGGCAGACGACCCGTGTATAAACCGGTACCACCACGTAGAATGTATTTACGATTGCCAGCGATGTCCCAGTTGAAACCAAGGCGAGGTGAGAAGTTCACGCGAGCTTGGGGCATGTCGGCAGTGGAAAGACCGTACATGGTATGAGTGCTGTCATCAGCAATGGAATAATGGACAAGGGTTGAGTCAATGGCGATACCGAGTGTATCATAGGTGTAATTGTATTTATCCCAACCGTTTTGGAACTCGTTGTTTGTATTGTAATCAGCGATGGAAGGATAGTATGGCAATTCAACACGCAAGCCTGCCGTGAGTTTGAAGTTTTCGCTAAGATTCATTTCATCCTGCAAATAAAGGGATCCTTGCATGTAGTTGAATGAAGGATAGACCTGGTTGTGATTTGGGTTATTGCCATAGGTAATACCAAAGGCACGAGGTTGGGCGTGATTTACGAAATCGCTCCATGAATTGTAAACGTAGTAGCCAGCACCACCTTGCATGTAACCATTCTCCGTGTGGTCAAACTCATATTGAGCTCCCAATGTTAAATTGTGAAGGCCTGTAATGTAAGATAATTCATCAGTGACCACTGCGGTTTGCACTTTACGAAGGTTGCCATAGGTAAACGGGTCGACACCAAAGGATGTGTAAACAGCAGGAGTTCCAACGGAATCAGTAGGACCGTTATAATAGGTCTCAAGAATGTCAACAGTGGGGAAGAGGTTGCCCACGAAACTACGTGGCTCATTCTGGTATGAATAGGTGGCACGCAGCATATTGTTGCCACGACCACTCAAGAACGAACTGTTCCATTCGGCTGCAACTGAACTAAAGTTCTGCTCTTGGAAATAACGGTTGCTTTCGAAGTACATGGCGTAGTCGGTGGTGCGACCGTAATCGTCACGGTTGTAGGCACTAGAAAGAGGATTAATTGATGAAGAGGGTGACGATGAATACTTGTTTTTAACTAAGCTGTAACGGATGTTGAACTTGTTGTTGTCGTTGATGTTCCAGTCCAAACGAGCCAACAGTTTATAATCAGGAGTGCTGGCACTATAGTTCTGGTAGCGGCCTGGATCATAATTATAATTGTCGATTAGATATTGTCTGATGGAGTCCATCATGACAACAGTAGGACGGTTAGTCTGGCCATGAACATTGGGATCGGAGTTCCAAGTGTCTTCGGCGTTTGCCACGTGGGTTTGGCCAGGCTTGATGTCGCTTTGGTATTCAAAGTTTACAAAATAGAACAACTTGTTTTTAATAATGGGGCCGCCGACGTTAAAGCCAACGGTGTTATCGAGAGATTTATTCAGTCCTAAGCGGTCAGGATAGAAACCTTGCTCATCTTTGTCGCCATATCTGTAACCCATAAGAGCGTCACTGCTGAAATAGTCGTAGATACTGGCGTGTATGGTGTTGGTACCACTCTTTGTGACGGCGTTGATGGATCCACCGGTGAAACCACTATGACGAACATCGAAAGGTGTGATGTTAACGGTCATCGACTCAACGGCATCAAGTGAAATTGGGCTACCACCTGCAGGCAGGTTGCCGCCAATACCGAAAGCGTTGTTGAACGCAGCACCGTCGACGGTGACATACGACGCACGATAGTTACCGCCACCAACAGAAAAACCGTTAGAGGTGGTGGCGGCCTGAGGCGTCAGGGCCAACACATCATTCAGACTACGGCTGATGGTGGGCAAAGTGGCAATCTGCTCGCTAGTTACAACGGTAGTGGCGCCAGCGCGGTCGCTGTCCATGCCGTTGGAGATGGCTTCAGCTACCACTGCGACTTCACCAAGGCCAACAGCCTCTTCCTTCAGGCGGACGTTGATGATCTTGGTCTCACCCAAAGTGGCAGTGACGCCTTCTTGCTTAATTGTCTGGAAGCCGACCATGCGATACTCAATGGTGTAAGGGCCGCCAGGACGGATGTTGAGCAAACGGTAGGCACCGTTGGCATCGGCCACAGCATAGTACTGTGAACCCGAAGGCGTGTGTGTGGCAACGACAGTGGCACCTGGAAGCGACACTTTGTTGTTGTCCGTGATTTTTCCACTGATGCTCGAAGTGGTCACTTGGGCCATCAAGCTAACGGAGGCAATCATAGCCAGGAAAAAAGTAAGTAACTTTTTCATAGATAATGATTTAATGTTAATAATTAAGTTGATTGTATTCGTGTTTCAAAACTCGTTTTCATTTTGTCCACTCCATAAGACCGTGCAAATATAAGGCATTCCTTTGAATTGCCAATCCATTCTTTCCCAAACATTTTTCGTTTTTTTCGAAAAGAAATCAACAAGGTTTGTTCATTACTTATAATCCTTTGATTATGATGGGATTGAAAGAAAATCTAAAACGATTTCCCGGGGTTCATTTTACACCTTATTTATAATATTAGCTCGACTTTCAGGTGGTTTCATTTTTTTTCACTATTTTTGAAGCCCCAAACTAAAAACTACCATGAGAAGGATTGCAATATTTGCCATGTTGGCCGCCATGATTTGTTTTACTGCTTGTGATGACACTGTCTCGAAGCAGTACAAGGCTATGGAAGAGGAAATCTCATCCATTGAAAACCAAATTAATACCATTGAGGATTGCGACGAACTTCAAATGATGAACATCGCCATCCTCGGCCTGCGCTCCGATATGGACAACTACCGTCAGGATCCGGAATCGGAGATGACCGACACTGAAATCGGACAATTGGACGACATGATTGACAAACTAGATGCCACATGGAGAGGCAAATGGGCTTCGCTCAATTGTGAGGAGGTCATTTCTAGCGATGTTCTCGACACCTCGGGTGAGGAAGTCGGCGACTTCGATTAGTATGTGTTGTAAGTTGAACTTTTTTGCTATCTTTGCATTATCAAAATACTACCGTTATGGCTTTCTTTTATCGACATAATCCAAAGAAATTCAACTACATACCGCGCTATTACAATCCTGAAGAACAGGCTTGGGAAGAGAAAAAGGCCGCTGCCGGACTCGATTCCAAGTTGACCCATGAGGAACAGCTCCGTGCCCAGATGCGGAGTAAATGGGGCGCCAAGAAGGATGAGGAGACCAAAGAAGATCAACGAGCTAAACTGATTCGCAGAATCGTGTTGGGGGTGTTTGTGGTGCTTCTGTTCTATTTTGTCTTCTGTACACCGCTGATGCAGACAATTGTCGGTGGTCTGATGGGAAAATAAGGTATGTTGGATGTCATCAAGTTGCTGCCCGACAGCGTCGCCAACCAGATTGCGGCGGGCGAGGTGATCCAGCGTCCTGCATCAGCAGTCAAAGAGCTGATGGAGAACGCTCTGGATGCCGGTGCCACCCAGATTGATTTGGTGGTGAAAGACGCTGGCAAGTCGATGATTATGGTTGTCGACAATGGCTGTGGTATGTCGGAAACCGATGCCCGACTGTGCTTCGAGCGGCACGCCACCTCCAAAATCAGCAAAGCAGAAGACTTGTTCGCCATTCGTACCATGGGCTTCCGTGGCGAGGCATTGGCCAGTATTGCGGCTATCGCTCAGGTGGAGCTGAAATCGAAGCGTAAGGAGGATGAAGTAGGGGTGAAGATTGTCAACGAGGGCTCGGTCGTTAAGGAACAGACTCTTGTGCCAATGCAGCCTGGTACTACCTTCACGGTGAAGAACCTGTTTTTCAATGTGCCTGCTCGGCGCAACTTCCTCAAGTCGCCTCAAGCTGAGATGCGGCATATTATTGAGGAATTCACTCGGGTCACATTGATGCATCCGGAAATCGGCTTTACACTCAATAGCGACGGCAAGGAAGTCTATCACTTATATCCAGGCAACCTCAAGCAACGCATCATGGGATTATTTGGGAGCAACTATGAGGAGAAATTGTTGCCCGTCCGTCAAGAGGCCGAGCGCGTGCGCATTGACGGCTATATTGTTAAGGCGGAATATGCGAAGAAGACTCGTGGCGAGCAGTATTTCTTTGTGAATAAGCGCTTTATCAAGCATGCCTATCTGCATCATGCCATCGAAAACGCGTTTATGGAAATGATTCCCAAGGACAGTTTCCCTGGCTATTTCCTGAATATTGAGGTGGATCCTGCCGACATCGACATCAACATCCACCCGACCAAGACCGAGGTCAACTTCTTGGATGTCAAGCTGGTGTATGCCATCCTTCACGCGGCTGTGCGTAAAGCCATTGGCCAGCACAATCTCTCACCGATGATTGACTTTGATGAGTCGGCTGACCTGAATAACGACTTTGGCAAGGCTATGGGCATGGCATCGCCTTTGGCTATTCCTAATATTCCTATCGACCCTAATTTCAATCCTTTCAGAAGGGAATCTGCACCGCGTGAGTCGCACTGGGAAGGGTCGTACCAGCCCCAGAGAAAAGAACCTGTAGGTGACTGGCGCTTGCTCTATGGTGAACGAACGGATTTGCCTTCTGAGACTTTGGTGCAGAAAGAGGAAGCCAAGCCGAATTGTCAGTATCTGCAAGTGAATCAGTCCTATATCGTTACGCCTGTGAAGTCGGGACTGATTGTCATCGACCAGAATTTGGCACATTCGAGGATACTCTTCGAGAAATATCTTAAGGAGCTTGAGAACCATAGCGGTGCCTCGCAGCAAGAGCTATTCCCACAGGCGCTGTCACTCAATGTGAACGACGCTTCTTTGCTGAAGGAAATGCTGCCTGAGTTGGAGAATCTCGGCTTTGTGTTGGAGCAAGCCAATCCAACCACCTTTATGATAAATGGCACACCATCCGATGCTTCGGGCTGCGACGCGGTGGCCTTGTTGGAGCAGGTTTTGGACAACTATAAAATCAACCGCACCGACTTGCAATTGGATCGGAAATTGAACCTCGCCAAGACCATGGCGGCGCAGCTCTCCATCAAGGCGCAGACAAGACTGTCGGAGATGGAGATGCAGAACCTTGTGGACCAATTGTTTGCCTGCAATGTGGCTGAGATTGCGCCCAACGGAAAGAAAATTTATGTGATTTTAAATATGGAGGATTATTTTAAATGAGTGAACAATACAGTCCAACGGGTTTTAGAGTATTGCCACCCGTTGTGAAACATTTGCTGATTATCAATGTTTTGCTTTATTTGGCCACCTTTACCATGAATCGGTTCCAAATTGATTTGACCGATTATTTGGGACTTCATTTTTTCAAGGCTAGCGATTTTAGGGCCTATCAGTTGATTACCTACATGTTCATGCATGGCAATTTTGAACATTTGTTTTTCAATATGTTTGCCTTGTGGATGTTTGGTAACACGCTTGAGAACATTTGGGGCTCAAAGCGTTTCTTGTGGTTTTATATGCTATGTGGTATTGGTGCGGGATTGTGCCAAGAGGTGGTGCAATACATTCAATATACCACTACGTTAGCCCAATATGATAGTGTCAATTTTGGTGGCGGCCAAGTGATTTCCATGGCGAACTATTTGAACATGTTGAACACGGTAGGTGCCTCAGGTGCCATCTATGGTTTGTTGCTCGCATTCGGCATGATGTTTCCTAATTCGATGATTTACTTGTATTTCTTTGTCCCTATAAAGGCTAAGTGGTTTGTCATTGGGTATGCGGTCATCGAGTTGGTGAGCGGCTTTATCGGAGGTGGCAATGTGGCGCACTTTGCTCACTTGGGCGGCATGTTGTTTGGCTTGATTCTGATTTTGGTTTGGAAAAAGAAAGGAAGACTTTACGGTGACCAGATTTTCTAATAGATATGGTTATCAGCGACCGAATTTCGGTGGTGTGACGAAGGACTTGTTCAAGGAGAATCCTGTGCTGAAATGGCTCCTCCTGGTCAATGTGGGCATCTGGATTATGGTGGCCTTCGCCAATCTTTTCCTTTGGCTCTACAAGTCGCCAGGAACCAACCTTTTGGTGCGGTGGCTTTCGGTGCCGGCCGATTGGACGGAGCTCATCAGAAGGCCTTGGACCGTAGTGACTTACATGTTCCTGCATGAACGTTTTTGGCATTTGTTTTTCAATGTGTGGATGCTTTGGTTTGGCGGAATGATCTTCACGCGTTTCTTGTCGCAAAAACAGTTGGCTTTGACATACGGTTTGGGTGGCCTTGTGGGTGCTTTGTTTTTTGTCTTGGCATACAACTTATTCCCTGTTTTTGAAACGGTGAAGAATACCGCTGTTGCCATGGGTGCCTCAGCTTCGGTGCTGGCCATTTTGGTAGCAGCTGCGACCTATAAACCTGACTATGGGCTCAACCTCTTGTTGTTCGGCCAACTGAAATTCAAGTGGTTGGCGATTGCCTTTGTGGTCATTGACTTGCTGAGCATCTCAGCGGAGAATCCAGGTGGACATATTGCACATTTGGGTGGTGCCGTGTTCGGCTTTGTATATGGACTTGTCCTCAGGAAAAGCCTCGGACAACCTTCAGAGCCTAAGCGAAAAAGACGCAAGCCCAAAATGGAATATACGCCATACGAGGAAATCCACGATGAGCCACAAGTGCCGCGTTCGGATGAGGAATACAACCATCAAAAGTCTGAAAGAGAACGCGATGTGGATGCTATTTTGGACAAGATTGCCAAGGATGGCTACGCTAGTTTGACAGCGGAGGAAAAGGAGTTTTTGTTTAAAAACAGAAGATGATATGTTGAGACAGGAGAAAAAAGAAAGGTCGTTTTTCGGTAAGATGATGGTCTTCATCTTGGCTGTTCTGGCTTTCTTGGGATTGGTGGCCATGGCCTTGAGTGTCATCAATGCCTACATCAATCCGCAGCATTTCATCTGGACCACAGTCTTTGGTTTGGCATTTTGGGTGATTCTTATCTATAATGTAGTGGTTTTCTTATTCTTGCTTTTGCTTTGGTCGAACAAGATTTGGATTTCGGTTTTGGCTTTGCTTGTCGCCATCCCAGGCATTAGCAAGTCGTTTTCTTTTGGTTCGAAGGAAAAGGCCGATAACAGCATCAGGATCATGAGCTACAATTTGCATCAATTCATTATTGTTGATAATGAGATGGATAAGGAAGAGCTTACCAATCGTTTGATGGACATGGTTCGCGAACAGGCTCCTGATATTTTGTGCTGTCAAGAATTTGGGTATTTCAAAACGGGTAAGACGCGTCCGCAAGGGATTGAAGCTTTTGCAGAGAATGTTGGCTTCCAATATGTTTATTACAATCGTAAAAGCAATTATGCGGGCAATGTCATCTTTTCAAAGTATCCAATTGCCAAGGTTGCAGAGGATTCGGGTTTCGGCCAGGAAAACACCTACGGTGTAATGGTTTCGGTGGATGCAGGAGAGAAGGGCAAGTTCCATGTCGCCAATGTGCATTTGCTTTCTTATATGATTACGGACAATGAGATTGATATTTTGACAAACACTTCTGAACGGAAAAACAATTTGGATACGATAGGGAAAAAGGTGCTGCACAAGTTGAATTATGCTTTTCAGAGGCGAAGTGATGAACTTAAAAAGGTCCTGGACGGGATGCCTCCCGTTGGCGGACCGATTATCGTTTGTGGCGATTTCAATGAACCTCCGCTGTCCTATAACTACCGGCAGATGCAAAAGGCTGGCTTTGTGGACACTTTCACCAAGGTGGGATTTGGCATCAAGCCGACCTACGCAGGCAAATTGCCTTTGCTGCGTATTGACTATGTTTGGGCTAATGAAGGTGTTAAACCGCTTGATTTTGAGCGGTATAAATACAAGGCATCGGATCATTATCCGATTATTTTGGATTTTGAAATAAACAAATAAACAAATAATTGTGAGACGCGATAAATCGGCGTCTCTACTAACATCGATTCTTCAATTCAACAATTGACTACGTCGAATTATCATTTCAACGAATAAACAATTAAACAATCAACATAAATGACACTTATCAAATCCATATCCGGCATTCGTGGCACCATTGGCGGCCAGCCGGGCGACAATCTCACGCCAATCGACATGGTGAAATTCACCGCTGCATTTGTCAAATTCGTGCAACACCATAAAGGGGTGAAACACCCCAAGGTCGTGGTGGGTCGCGATGCCCGCCTCTCAGGCTTCCTTGTGAATCAGGTGGTTTGCGGTACCTTGCAAGCCATGGGCGCCGATGTGCTTGACATCGGTTTGAGCACCACGCCTACGACCGAAATCGCCGTGACAGGCCTGAAAGCCGATGCAGGTATCATCCTCACGGCCAGCCATAACCCCGCCCAGTGGAACGCTTTGAAGCTCCTCAACGAAAAGGGCGAGTTCATCTCTGCCGCCGAAGGCGCTTGGCTGCTCGATGTGGCCGCCAAGGATGATTTCGATTTTGTCCCGATTGAGGAAATCGGTAGCTATCAACAGATTGACGGCTGGATGGACAAGCACGTCGACATGGTGTGCCAACTGCCTTTGGTCAACAAAGAGGTGATTGCGAAGGCCAACTTCAAGGTGGCTGTGGATGCAGTCAACTCGACAGGCGGCATTGCCATCCCGAAGATGCTGCGCGCTTTGGGGGTTAAGGAAGTGCTCGAACTCAACTGCGAGCCTACGGGTAAGTTTGCCCATACTCCAGAGCCTTTGGCACAAAACCTCACCGATATTTGCCGTTATGTCAAGGAGCAGGGTTGTGATTTCGGCGTGGTTGTTGACCCCGATGTCGACCGTCTTGTTTTCGTCAAGGAAGACGGAGAGCTGTTTGGCGAGGAATACACCTTGGTCTCGGTAGCCGATTTCATCCTGAAGCACACGCCAGGCCCGACAGTGAGCAACTTGTCGTCGACTAGAGCTTTGCGTGATGTCACTCAAAAGCATGGGCAGCAATATTATGCTGCTGCCGTTGGTGAGGTCAATGTGGTGGAAAAGATGAAGGAAGTGGGTGCTGTCATCGGCGGCGAAGGCAACGGAGGTGTCATCTATCCTGAGTTGCACTATGGTCGCGATGCCCTTGTCGGCACGGCTTTGTTCCTAACCCAACTGGCCGAGAAGAAGGTAAAATGCTCCGAGTTGAAGCAAACCTATCCGCTGTATGTGATGTCGAAGAACAAGATTCAACTTACGCCTACGACTGATGTGGACGGCATCTTGGCCAAGTTCGCCGAGAAGTTCAAGAACGAGCAAGTGACAACCATCGATGGTGTGAAGATTGACTTTGAGGAAGGTTGGGTGCATCTGCGCAAGTCGAACACCGAGCCGATTATTCGTATCTATTCGGAAGGCAAGACCGAGGCTGAGGCTGAACGCTTTGCCAATATGATTCTGGAAGAAGCGAAGAAGATGGTATAATAAATCGGCGTTTCGACAGGCTCAACGACCTTGGCTTTTGCAGGTCCCTGAGCCTGTCGAAGGGCCGTCAATAAAGTAATTATGAAACGAGGATTTGGAAGCGACAACCATTCGGGCGTATGCCCTGAGGTTTTGGAAGCCATCGCCCGTGTGAATAAGGATCACGCAGTGGCCTACGGCGATGATGAATATTGTGCCGCCACGGAAGCGAAGTTCCGTGAACAGTTTGGTGAGCAAGCGCGTGTCTTTTTCGCCTTCAACGGCACGGGATGCAACACCTTGTGTATCGATGCCATGGTGCATTCGCACGAGGCAGTGGTATGTGCTGAGACCGCCCACATCAATGTGGATGAATGCGGTGCGCCCCAGCGCATCGTGGGCTGCCGTCTGCTGACGGTGGACACCCCTGACGGCAAGCTGACACCTGCTTTGATCAAAACACGCCTGCATGGCTTCGGTTTTGAACACCATTCACAGCCTAAGGTGATTTCAATCACCCAGCCGACTGAGTTGGGGACATTGTACACCTTGGATGAAATTAAAGCCATCGTTGGCTTGGCAAGGGATTACAATTTGTATGTGCACATTGACGGTGCCCGTTTGGGCAACGCTGCCGTGGCCTTGGGTTGCACCTTCAAGGAGATGACCACTGATCTTGGTGTGGATGCCGTTTCCTTTGGTGGCACTAAGAATGGCCTGATGATGGGGGAGGCGGTAGTGCTTCTCAATCCCGACATTTGTCCCGACTTCAAGTATCGTCGCAAGCAAGCCATGCAGCTCTGCTCCAAGATGCGCTTCATTGCTGCCCAATTCGATGCCTACTTCGAGAACGACCTATGGAAGCGCAATGCAGAACACAGCAACCACATGGCGCAGTTGCTCTACAAGGCGGTGAAAGACATCCCTGGCGTGAAGGTCGTCTATCCTGTGCAGGCCAACGGCGTATTTGCCCAGCTGCCTCGCAAAGTTTGGAAGGAGTTGCAGAACCACTATTTCTTCTACGACTGGGATGAGGATGCCGATGTGGTCCGTTGGATGTGCGCGTTTGACACGACGGAGGAGGATATTGAAAAGTTTGTGGGGCTGTTGAGGGAGATGATGAAAGGGTAATAGCTATTCATATCTTTTCAATGCTGTAATCAATTCGGCATGAATCTTTTCTTTTAATGGAAGTGGTTCGATGACTTCCAATTCGTGGCCTTCTTTAAGGATGGCTTGTCGGAAATCGAAAGTTGGGGCGAGATAGTACTCAAAATCTGCGTATGTGCCGTTTTTGCATATTTCTTTTTGCGAGTGATGCAAGGGGAGTGTGCGCAGTAGGTTAGGCATATTGCAATAGGCTCGTAGAACAATGCGTTGTGTCGGGATTTCTTCACCGATGAACACGCCGAAGTAGTTTTTGAAATAAGATTCGGCATCGAAATCGGCGGCTAACTCGTATTGTGCCTCTGTTTCGGTAAGTTCGGTCATGCGGTCGAGGGCATAGATGGCCAATGCGCCGTTTTTCCTTTCGCTTTTTCCAAGTAGGTACCAGCGTTGGTGGAAAAGTTTCAGGCAATAGGGTTCGATGGAGGTCGTGTAGGGTTCGGAGTCGTTGAATTTCTGGTAGCCCATTTGAAGGGTGTGGTGGCATTTGATGGCGTTGATGATGGTTTCGAGGTGTTCGAGGCCAGCGGGGACATCTTCAAGCAGGAGTTGGTCCTTGATGGACAAACCATCGAGGAGGATGTTGTTGACGGTGAGTGTGCGTAGCATCCAGTTTTGGGTGGAATTGTCGCGGAGTGCCTCGGGATTGCTGATGAAGTATTGGTGCTGGTTGTCGCACTCGATGCGGATACCAAACATGTCGTCGATGGCTTGGCGAATGCGGTAGAAAGTGGTGCGGGAGAGGGGGCGGCCGTCATTCAGGTCGTTGGCGAGCCAAAGTTTATTGATGTCATCATAACTGATCCTCCTTGCCCTCCGAATGGTGTTAACGAGCCAAATGTATTGCCTAAATGTATCGGTGTTTCTCATATTTGCTGTTTTTCTGCAAAAATATGAAAAAACTTTAAGTGTTTCATGTTTTGAAACAGGTATGATTGTAAATTTGCAGCATGAGAGAAATTATTTCGCACATTAGAACTGAAGATTGGGCAATTCAACCCAATGAGGAACATCAAGAGGGTGTGTCTTTGATGGCTTCTAAATTTGCTGCTAACTTTGGCATGGAGGAATGGGGTAGGGTATTGGGATTGTTGCATGATAAAGGCAAGGAGAAAAAAGCGTTTCAGCAACACATTTTGAAAGAAAGTAAGAAAGACCCTTTAATTAAGGTAGAAGGTGATTATAGGCATGCCTATGTAGGTGCTTTGATTGCCAAAGTGTTGTTCCCTAACTTCCATTTATTGATGGATAATGTGTTGATGGGACATCATCGAGGTCTGTATGATGATGGTGATATGAAAGAAGTGTTGAAGCAACAAATGCCTGATGATGTGACCATTGAAAAAGTTAGGGCTGATTTGGAAATACCGAGATTAGAAAAGTCCAAAGATATTCATCATTTGGAACGAATGCTTTATAGTTGTTTGGTAGATGCCGACTTTTTGGACACAGAAGCATTTATGCAGCCTGAACAAAGCAGATTTAGAGGGAAATATGACTCTTTGACTATACTTGAAGAAAAACTAGAGGCATATTTGGAAAGTTTGAAGAAAAATGCCCCTGATACCGAGGTGAATCGGATTCGAAACGAAGTGCAGAATTGGTGTATAGAAGAGAGTGCTAATCCGTTGGGGTTTTATAGTTTGACGGTTCCAACAGGCGGTGGTAAAACCTTGGCTTCTGTATTGTGGGCTATCAAACATGCCATCAAGAATGAATTAAATCGTGTCATAATTGCTATTCCCTACACTAGTATCATTACGCAAACTGCAAGTGTGTTAATAAACATCTTTGGTGTGGAAAATGTGCTTGAACATCATTCAAATGTCGATCATACAGCGTTTGATGACAAAGAATTGTCTCAAACATTGAAATTGGCAACCGAGAATTGGGATTATCCTATCATTGTAACAACTAATGTTCAACTGTTTGAATCTTTATTTAGCAATAAACCTTCGGATTGTCGCAAGCTTCACAACATCGCAAAAAGCGTTTTGATTCTTGATGAAGTGCAAACATTGCCAATTGAGTTTTTAGGGCCGATTATTGACACTTTTGACACTTTGAAAAGAGTGTTTGGCGTTTCCATTTTGTTTACGACGGCAAGCCAACCCAAATTGAAGGGGAAAATCCAAGGGACTAATCCCATGGTCACAATTGATGGCTTGTCTGAAATCCATGAAATTGTTCCGCGAAGTGCAAATCTTCATGACCGATTACGACGTGTGGAGTTGGAATTTGAAGAGTTTAGGAAGAATTATGATGAAATTGCAGAAGAATTGTCTCAACATCCTCGTGTACTTTGCATTGTGAATACTCGAAAGGACGCTAAAGAACTTTATTCCCGTTTGCCCAAAGATGGTATCTGTCTGCATTTGTCACGCATGATGTGCCCTGACCATGTGATGGATACGATTGATAGGATTAAGTCTGCACTTAAAGACCCTTCAAACGCCATTATCAGGGTGGTGGCAACCCAACTAATTGAGGCGGGTGTTGATATTGACTTTCCTGTCGTGTTTCGTCAAGAGGCAGGACTGGATTCAATTCTTCAAGCAGCGGGTAGATGCAATAGAGAAGGCAAGTTGGAGACGGGAAAAGCTTTCGTGTTCGGTTTTCAGAAGCCGTTGCCTCCAGGATTTATGGCACAAACCAATAATGCCCGTATTGGAATGGGCAAAGACCACGATTGGTTTTCACCAGAGGCAATGGAGGCCTATTTCAGACAACTGTATTCGCGGGTTGATAATTTTGACAAGGCTAACATAAAAGATTTGCTCTATAAACCCGAAATGCAGTTTGAAACTGCGGCTTCGGAGTTTCAATTGATTGACGACGACACCACTTCGGTTATCGTGAACTGGAAAAACAGCATGGACTTGGTGGAACGTTTGAAGAAGGATGGGATTATGTATTCTCTGATGAAAGCTTTGTCGCAGTTTAGTGTCAATGTGAGAAAAGGAGATATAAAGAAACTGAAAGACGCAGGTGCAATAGAAGAAGTGTTGGAAGGTATCTTTGTAGTAGGCGACAGTGCATTTTACGACAAAGAAGTCGGGCTGATTACGGATAATCACTGGTTAGAAGAATCATTAATAGTATAAAATATGGAATATCACGACAAAGAGTTTTGTTTGGAAGTATGGGGTCCAATGGCTTGCTTCACACGGCCAGAATTGAAAGTGGAGCGGGTAAGCTATGATGTCATCACTCCATCAGCAGCGCGGGCTGTATTTGAGACTATCTTCTGGAAGCCAGCCATACATTGGCAGGTGACGAAGATAGAGGTGCTAAATCCTATTAAATGGACAACCATTAGAAGGAATGAGGTTGGAGCTTTGGCATCGAAAAATCCAATCTTCGTTGAGGAAAAACGACAACAGAAAAACTCACTTTTGCTTCAAGATGTCCATTATCGAATATGGGCAAAGCTGGTTTTCATTCCGCAGTGGAAACGAAAGGAGATCAAGAATGCACAAATAGACATCGAAGAAGCCGATATGCTACGGAAGGATGAGAATCCGGGCAAGTACAATGCTATGTTTGAACGCAGGGCGAGCAAAGGCCAGTGTTTCAACCAGCCTTATTTAGGTACACGCGAGTTTTCGGCTTCGTTCCGTTTGGTGAAACCCGAACTAGAGGAATTGATGTCTCCGATTGCCGAAAGCCGCGACCTTGGCATTATGCTCTACGATATGGATTTCCAAGGTAATCCCGAAAAACCTGAAGCCATGTTCTTCCGCGCCCGTATGGAGCAGGGAGTAATTATTGTTCCACCCATTAATAGTGAGGAGGTTTTGAGATGATACTGCAAGCATTATATGAGTATTACAACCGTAGTAAGGGTTCGCTTCCCGCTTTTGGACGAGAGTTGAAAGAGATAGGTTTCTTAATCGTTATTGATAAGAACGGCAATTTCATTAGGTTTGAGGACAGAAGAATAGACAAAAAGCAGGCACAAAAGTTTTTGGTAAAGAAAAGTGTAGGCCGTACAAGTGCTCCTGCAGCCAATTATCTTTATGATAATAGCGCCTATGTTTTTGGTTATTCTGAAAAAGGAGACCCAAAGAAGTGTTTGGAAACATTCAAGGAAAATGTGCAGGCACTTTACGAAGCATTACCTGACAACGCTGATTTGAAGGCCGTGTATTCTTTCTATCAAAATGACATAATAGAAGTTTTGGAAAGAATGAAAAAAGATCCATTATGGCCAGAGATTGAGAAGAATCTGAATAAAAAGTATTCCACTTTTTCTTTTCTGATAGAGGGCGATACAAAAATTGTAGCAGAGAAAGAGGAGTTGCTGGATTTGTTGGGCTATGATGATGTTTTTGGAAGAGAACAAATCTGTTTGGTTTCTGGCCAAAGAGGACGGGCGGTTGAAACCACAACCGCAACGATGATTCCAGGAAGTCAGGCAACAGCAAAACTGGTTGCTTTTCAGGTGAATTCGGGCTATGATTCATACGGAAAAGAGAAAGGTTTTAATGCCCCAATCAGCGAAGAAGCCGAATTTGCGTATACGAC
>JAFRRE010000079.1 GCA_017428285.1 Bacteroidales bacterium
CCAATCGGCGAAATGGCGCCCATGCCGGTGATTACTACTCTTCTATTCATAATTCAAAATTCAAAATTCAAAATTTAAAATTTAAAATTCCCATTCCCAAAGGCAGGCAGCTGACACGAAACCTGCGCCAAAGGCACTCATAATGATTTTGTCACCTTCTTTAATCTTGCCAGCTCTCAACATCTCATCGAGCATAATCGGGATGCTGGCCGATGAGGTGTTGCCATATTTCTCGATGATGGTAGGATATTTCTCTTCGGGACCTCCAATGATATTGCGAATGCCATCAATGATACGCTTGTTGGCTTGATGGAGCATGAACCAAGTGATGTCTTCGTGGGTCAGGTGATTGTAATCCAACACATTCTGGATATCCTTAGCTGATTCGGTGACAGCGGTCTTGAACAGTTCCTTGCCTTTCATCACCAAGGGTTGGCCTTTGACATAGTGTTGTTCGAAAGGCGTAGCCTCCATGCCACGTTCGTAATACAACACATCGCGGTCGCTGATCATGGTGAGCTTCACATCCTTGAAGGCAGTGCCTTCGGTCAGAACCACGGCACCAGCACCATCGCCAAACAACACGCTACAATCTCTTTCGTGCCAGTTACAATATTTCGTGGGTTCTTCAGCGCACACAATCAGTATATTCTTGGCATGACCCGCCTTAATCATGCTGTCGGCAAGCATCAAGGCGTTGACAAAGCCGGCGCAAGCCACATTGATATCGAGACCCGCACAAGTGACGCCAATACGCTTTTGGATGATACAACTCAATCCAGGAGTGACGTGTTGGTTCGCCACATTCGAGACCAAAAGGAAATCTATCTGGTCGGTACGAAGCCCGGAGGCTTGGATAGCCTTGTCGGCGGCGTCAACGGCCAAGTCATATAAAGATTCAGTAGATAAAAGGTGACGGGCTTGGATTCCTGTACGAGACGAGATCCAAGCATCGTTAGTGTCCAAAAAAGTGGCCAAGTCGTCGTTGGTCACCGTGAGCGATGGCACTGCGCTTCCTGTTCCAATAATTTTCATTTCGTTTTCGATTAAAATTAAAAAGTCGTTTTCGGTTTCGATTAAAAACGCTGCAAAAGTACAGCATCGTGTCATGCCATGTGGAAAATGTGCCGAATACGGGCAAAAAGTGGCGAAAATCGGCCATTTGTGGCGAAATTTGGGCTTTTTTGTGGCGAAAATGCCAAAATGAAACAAAAAGAGACGCGAAAAATTCGCGTCTCTGGGGTGAATTAAGGGCTAAATTTTACATTCCACCCATGCCTTGAGGAGCGCTACCGGACTCTCCCTCACCTTGGCGAGCCATCTGCTCCAATTCCATCTTTCCGAAGCGGAAGGTCACACCGACCGCGACACTGCGGGTGTTGTATTTGTAGGTGGAGTTCGACTGCACATACGGGCTGCTATTCATCTGCCCAAATTGGTTCGTGTTAAAGATGTCGTTCGCGTTGACATACACCGACATCTTGCGGTCGAAGAAGTCGGCACGAAGACCCGCATTAACGCCGAACCAGCCTTTACGCTCACTGAACAGGGATTGCGTCGGCGAGCTGTAATAGCCCGAGGCTGTCACTTCCAATTTGTTCCATAGTTTGGCCCACATGTTCAGGCGGAAGCTGTAAGACCACTTCTCAAACTCGTAAGGCTTCTCGTTGTATTCCGTGTAGATATAGGAATCGTAAAGGTTGGCATAGAAACGCAAGTTGAAGAAAGCGCTCGGACGGTACATCATGTTGTATTCAAAACCGGTGGTATGGCTCTTTCCTACATTGACAGGATAGGAGTAGGGTACCACACGGTCGTAAAGCCAATGGTATTCCGAAAGTTTTATCTGATTGACCTCGTTGTTCTTGCCGCGATAGTAGGCCGACAAACCCACCGAGCCGAAGTTGTTCCAATACTTGGTCCAACCCGCCTCGACGGAATGGGTGTAGATGCGTTCCAGATCAGGATTACCCGTGCTGTAGCTGTCCATGTGATACAATGGGAACTTGCTCAATTGTTCAGCATTAGGTGCAGCGATGCGCATCGTGTAGCTCAATTTGAAGTTGTGCATCGACTCGGTGCGATACGACAGATGCAATGATGGCCTAACACTGGGAAAATGCTTCCTGAAATCATAATTGGTGGTGTCGCCTGGAAAGGTGTAGGGATATTCTCCGCTGACCAGCTCGCTGACGAAACGGATGCCCGGCTTCACGGTGAAGCCACCGAACTTGTGCTGCACGGTGATGAAAGCCTCGTTGTTCAGCTTGGTGAAATTGGCTTTGTAGGAACGGTAAACATCGTTCACCCATTCGCCGTCAACAATCGAGTCTGTCTTAAGATACCTTTTCTCGGGATCATAGCCCACGGTGTAACCCACCGAGATCTCGCCATTCTCGGAATAAGGTCGGTTGTAGACGATTTCACCCTCCGCACCCATGGATTTATAGCTGTTTTCCTGTCGAAACAGGAAGGTGTAATCCATAGGAGAAGTAAACTGCCTCTTTACTTCACCGCCATTAGCCCCACCCCAGCCCATGCCGTTAATGCTGACAGACAGGTTGTGTCCCTTGTTGTCGAACTTGTGCTGGTAATACAAACCTCCATTGGCGAAAAAGTTTCGGTCATAGGCATCAGAGCGCTCTTCATAGACGGTATTCAGCGGATTGGGCAGGAATTCTTCACGGGCTGTTGCGGTAAAATTGTTGTTGCCGCCCCAGCTAGGCCAACCACTGAACCAAATGTTGAGGCTGTTGGACGTGTCAATTTCATAATCAAGGCTAAAGAAACCGCCCGTGTTATAGTTCTTGCTGGTGTAGTACGAAGAGTCAGACTCATGGTTGGCCAAAACACCATCGTCGTTGAACAGAGATTGTTCAACCTTGTTGAAGCCTTTCCAATGCGAATAGCCGCCATTGATGTAGGCGTTGACCGTCAGTTTGTCGATTGACCACACGTATGAAGCCCATGGGCCGATGTATGGACTCGTCGAAGCATTTACGCCGAAACTGAAGAACTCGTTCTTCTGCACCTTGGCATTGGTCACGATATTGATGATGCCGTCGGCCTTCGAGCCGTAGCGTGCCGAGGGGTTGGTGATGACCTCCACACGGTCGATGCTGTTGGCGGGCATCGTTTGGATGTAAGTCTTGAGGTTCTCCGAAGTCATATGCGAGGGCTTGTCGTTGATCCACACCTCCACGCTCGAGGTGCCTCGCAAGGTGATATTACCTTCCACGTCAACCTCCACGCCAGGCGCATTCTGCAAGGCATCGGAGGCCGTTCCCGTCTGGATACTCGGGTCTTCGGCCACATTATACATGGTCTTCTCCCCTTCCACAGCGAACAAAGGACGCTTTTCGGCGACGACCACTTCGCCAAGTTTAGTGGAACCTTCCGAGAGTTTCAACTTACCGAGGTCTTGGTTGCCCTTCACGGTGAGCATCTGCTCGTAGGTCTGGAAACCGATGGCCGAAACAGCCAAACGATAGTCGCCGTTGGGCGCCAATAGTTCAAAACGACCTTTGTCGTCGGAGGCTGCACCGCTCACGAAGACGCTGTCGGCCTGACGGAACAGACCCACATTGACAAAAGGAATGACCTTGCCGTTGGCCTCCTCAACGATGGTTCCCGTGATTTTGTTTTGCGCCAAGGCTGGCATAATAAAGCACCCGACAAGTGCCAGAAGCATGAAAATGCGCTTGTTCATGATCGTAGATTTTGCGATGAATGAATTGTTTTAAGTTAGTTTCCTAGATAACGGCGACACCTTATGTATATTGCCGTTTGAAAGATTTTTATCGAAGCGTGCCATACTCACTGTTTCATCAACCGCGCGCAGAAGTCGTCCAATTTGTCTTTCCCCCATTTCCAATGGATGAAGAACGAGTTGTTGGTAACGCCCTGCAAGGAAATGAAATTCAGCCTTTTATACACCACTCCATCAATGACAAGAGCAATGTCAATCGACTTGGTTTCCTCGTTCGGGTCGAATTGTTCGCTCCAAAGTTGTTTCGCCTCGGGTGTCAAGAAAATCACCACAGGGATGGTTTCCTCTCCATGGTCGATTTTGGGTTCTCGCACCTTTATCCTTTCCACAACAGGCTTTCCGCCAATGCGTTTCGAACTGACCAAGGGACCTTCGGGTGAGGCCATTTTCAGCGCATAAAGGTTCACGGTCTTTCCGTCGTCGCCATAACCTTTCGCAACAACGAGAGAAGGATCTTCTTGCCATAGCTTGGTCAAGGCGGGAATATCATCGGCGGAGATGAGCGTATCGGCAAAGACCTCCCAAATCGAGAGATCGTCCTCCACGGGAAGATTGTCGCCAGTACGCGTGTAGGTGACTTGCCGCCACATCGGAGGCAGTTTCAGGTAAGAGCCTACAATCGTGTAGGCCCAAACATCAAGGCCAAGGAACATGACAAACATGGCGACACAGAACCACTTTTGCCTACTGCCGAATCCCGTTCTCTTGTCCGTTGGGTTTTCTGAGGCCTCTATCTTTTGGATAATATCGTCACAAGGTCGTGTTACA
>JAFRRE010000007.1 GCA_017428285.1 Bacteroidales bacterium
ACCGCCGAGAGGCAGGTTGGTCAAGCTGTTCTTGAAGATCTGTTCGAAGCCCAAGAACTTCAGCATTGACTCGTTTACTTTGGGGTGGAAGCGGAGACCACCTTTGTAGGCGCCGAGGGCAGCATTGTACTGCACACGGTAGCCGAGGTTGACCTGGGTCTGACCTTTATCGTCAACCCACACAACGCGGAACTTGAAGATACGATCGGGCTCAACAATGCGCTCGACAATCTTAGCAGCCTCGAACTCGGGGTGCTTGTTGTATTCTTCTTCGATGGTTTCCAGGACTTCGCGAACGGCCTGTAAGTACTCATTTTCGCCCGGATGCTTAGCTTCCAGAGCGGTCATAATTTCATTGACTTTCATTTGTTTGACTTTAATTAAAGGTTTATTTGTTGTGTTTGAAAGTTTGCTGCTTGTAGAAAGCGTTGCAAAGGTAGTGTTTTTATTTGAACTATTTCCAAATTCTACAAAATATTTTCATTTTCCTTCCTCACCTACCTATATTTTGAGGGTCATTGTCTTCAAATATCACATTACCTTCTTCATAATCAACGATTTTCGTTATCCTTCCATCAGGATTGTAATAGATTTCCCTGCCGTGTTTCAGATTGTTGACGTAAGGCACCTCAAGACATTTGTAGCCCGATTCCGCATAACAAATCTGCTTGCCTGTCCCCATCTTGTACTCCGCCTTTGCTGCCAACTGGCCTTCGGGATAGAAGATGAACCATGAGCCGTCCATCATGCCATCCTTATATTGGCCTTCCTGAAAGACCTGTCCGTTGTCATACCATTTCTTCGACTCACCATTGAGTTCGCCTTTTACATAGTAGTCTTCTGATGCCAAAACGCCTTTTACACTATAGCTTCGACAGATACTGTCGCGCAATCCATTCTTATACCAACACTCCAGCTCCAGTTCACCATTCTGACGGAAACGCTGATAGCGACCCTCAAGTGTGTCATTTCTGTAAAAGGCTCGTGTCATCACCTTGCCCTCTTTCGTATACCACACGCTTTCGCCGTTCAGCTTGTCGCCTTCATATCGCAGTTCCGACTTCAGGTTTCCGTTTTCCCAATAGTCTTTTTTCACGCCGTCGTTGCATGCAACCAGCATCAAAAGAAGTGAGAAGAAAAGCAAACAGCAGGGTTTATTCATCAGCATTAGGTTTCTTGAACGGGTCAATGGGGACAAGCTCGATGTTTTCCTTGTCATACTGATAGATGCTCCAATACAGGTTTTCCTTGCCTTCGTTTCCTGCTGCATTCAGGTAGTTCTTGTAATAGAAACGGTAATTGGTGTGCAACATCGAGGCTTGGTAACAATGCAGGCAATTAATCAAATCATCGCTACCATATTGCATCAAGGCATTGAGGAAATAGCAGCCCACATCGTAGCCTTCGAAAGCGTATTCTTGCGGCTCGGTGACATACTTTTGTCGGAAACGCAACACGAAACGTTTGGCGTCATCATTGTTGTAGTCGACGAAGAAATCACTGACAAAAATGGCATGCATTTTCAGCAAGTTGTCCACCAAAAGTTTTTCATGTTTCTGCCAATCGGGGGCACACACCAAAGTAATGGGGAAACGATCGGCCGACTTGGTCAGCGAGTTGAGCATCTGTGTAGCGAACACATTGTCGTCACCGTATGCAATGATGACGTTGTCGCGAACGCCCGACAGCTGCGATTTCACCTTAGCGATTTCACCGTAGGAGTAACGCTTCACCGAGTTGGAAAGCACCACATTATCGGCAGATCCATTTTGGAAGTCGCCAGTAGAATACACCTGACCTTCCACATCGATGGTCGGCACCAGACGGCTGCCCATCTCCAAACGCTCGCTCTCGTTACGGGCAAACTGCAGGAATTCGTCGACTGACACCGTAACTTCCTCGTTGACAGCATAGTTCAGGTGGTGTTCCAATTGGTTCAAGAAAGTCGTATCGGTGTCCTTCTCACGACTAACAATGAACACGTTGGCATTGGAATAATGGTTTTTAACCAGGTTGGAGATGGTCAGAACCAAGCCAACATCGCCCGCTTTCGCTTTCACCACGTTAGGACTATCCTCAATCACCGACCTGCGAGTCGACAAAGGGTTGACCACGGCGATACCGTTGGCCTTGGCGTATTCCTCGATGACAGCAAACGATTTTCCGAAGAATGGTCCAACAATCAAATCCCATTCTTTGTTCTCGATTTGCGACAAGGCACTTTCTGCCGACGACACATTTTCGGTCACGTCGATGACTGTCAAATCCAACTTCATCCCTTGTTTTTCCATCGTCTCGGCAGCCATCATGAAGCCTTCGTAGAATTGCAGGAACGACAAGGAACGCGACTTCTTAGACTTGGATGCTTTGTCCTTGGAAAACGAGATGTTGCCGATGTCATACAAATACAAAGGCACCATTAAAGCTACACGATAGCGTTTCGAGGCATTTGCGGGATTGGCGACACAATCGGGAATATCGCCAGTCTCAAAGTCGAAATTCACCTGGGTCTCCTCTTGAGCAGGTTGCTGTGGCTCAACTGGAACTTCCTGAACTTCAACAATCTCCGTTCCATCTATACCAATCCAATAGAAATCAGTGATCGGATCGATGGGAATCAGCACTACTTGGTTTGTGAACACGTGAGAGCCGACGGAAATATTCTTTTTCCTGAAACTGTTCTCATCCACCTTCCAGCGCTTCAGCAGCGAAGTAACACGCTCATTCTTTTCGCAGGTGTGCACAAGATAGTCGTTTTCATTGACAATATTGGGAATCACGATGCGAGTACCCGCAACGGGCTCGTTGGTCAATCCTGGATTGACAGCCTTGAAATCAGCCAAATCGATGCCGAATTCCTTGGCAATGTCATAAAGGTCCTCGCCACGCTGTACGATTCGGGTTGCACCGTCGAAAGCGGAATGGTTTTCGGCATGATGCTCTTCTACAGCAGGTGTTTCAACTATTTTAGGTTGTTCCACTTGGGGTTCGGGCTCTACATAAACAGGAGTCACTATTTCGGGTTCGGGTTCTTCAACAGCAATTTCCGGCTCTGGTTTTGGTTCAGGCTCTGGAGTTTCAACAATGGTTTCTTCCTCAGGCTCGGGTTCTGGTTCTGGCTCCTCAATAATGGTTTCAGGCTCGATTTCAACTTCAGGCTCTGGTTCGGGCTCAGGTTCCTCAACGACAGTTTCAGGTTCTTCTTCAGGCTTGGGTTCCGACTCTGGTTCCTCAACGACAGGTTTCGGTTCTTCTTCGGGTTCGGGCTCATGTTCCACTACAACTATCTCTGGCTGAGGCTCTTCTTCCTGCAACACTTGAACAGGGCGAACAGGTATACCCAGCACGAGTCCTGCTTTCAATCCATTCTTCACCTCTGGGTTCAACCTTTCAATCTCTTCGATAGTGACATTGTACGCCTTGGACAAGCTATAAAGCGTCTGTCCTTGCTTGACGTGATGCATATAGTATTCCTTACCACCAATTTGTGTTATTTTGGAGGAACGCTCTATGACCTCTTGTGCCGCCAGGTTGCCCGACAGCATCATTCCAAACAGGAAAAAGAGGAGGAAAAGCAGTCTGTTTTTCATCATCTTACTCATTTAAAGTGTTATTCCCATTCAATGGTCGCCGGTGGTTTCGACGAAATGTCGTAGCACACGCGGTTGACGCCTTTCACCTTATTAATTATATCGTTTGAAACCTTGGCCATAAACTCATACGGCAGATGCACCCAGTCGGCAGTCATGCCATCAGTGGAAATCACGGCACGTAAGGCTATCGTGTATTCATAGCTGCGTTCGTCACCCATCACGCCAACCGACTTCACTGGCAACAGAATCGTGCCTGCCTGCCAGATGCTGTCGTAGAGGTTATCAGCCATCTCGTTGGGATAGGATGCGCTCGGCAACTCACAGGGCCAGCTGCGCAAGCCTTTGATGAAGATGTCGTCGGCGTCACGCAAAATGCGGAGCTTCTCTTCGGTCACCTCACCCAATATGCGGATACCCAAGCTCGGTCCCGGGAAGGGATGGCGACCTATCAGTTCGCGCTTGATACCTAAGGCACGACCCACGCGACGCACTTCATCCTTAAACAGGGAACGCAGTGGTTCCACAATCTTGAGGTTCATCTTCTCAGGCAAACCGCCCACATTGTGGTGCGACTTGATCTTACAGCTCGGACCGTTGACGCTCACACTCTCGATGACATCGGGATAGATGGTACCTTGTGCCAGCCAGCGAGCACCTTCAATCTTTTGCGCCTCGGCATCAAAAACATCGATGAAAGTCGAGCCTATAGCCTTGCGTTTGGCTTCAGGGTCGGTGACACCTTTCAGTTTCTCAAGGAACAGATGACCTGAGTGGACACCGATGACATTCAGTCCCATCTCCTTGTAAGAATCAAGAACCTCCTCAAACTCGTTTTTGCGCAAAAGTCCATTATCCACAAAGATGCAAGTCAGATTCTTCCCTATCGCCTTGTTGAGCAACACGGCGGCTACGGTGCTATCCACTCCTCCCGAAAGGCCTAGGATAACCATGTCATCGCCCAATTGCTTCTTCAGGCTTGCCACCGTGTTGTCGATGAACGAATCAGGAGTCCAGTCGCCTTTGCAGCCACAGATGCCAAGCGCAAAGTTGGCCAGCATCAGGGGGCCTTCCTTGGTATGGAACACCTCGGGATGGAACTGCACCGCGTAGGTGTCTTCACCGTCAATCTTGTAGGCCGCGTTCTCCACATCGTCGGTCGAGGCAATGATACGAGCGCCATCAGGCAACTTGGCGATGGTGTCGCCATGGCTCATCCATACTTGACTGGTTTTACTAACACCTTTGAACAAAGGAGAAGCCTCATCGACCACCGTCAGCATAGCGCGGCCATATTCGCGGGCAATGCTGCCGTTGACCTCACCACCGAAATGCTGGGAGATGAACTGTGCGCCATAGCAGATACCCAACAGTGGCAACTTGCCTTTGATGCCTTCCAGATTGGCAAAAGGAGCTTTCTCGTCGCGTACCGAGAACGGGCTACCGCTGAGGATTACGCCCTTGACATTAGGGCCAATGGCAGGGATCTTATTATAAGGATGGATTTCGCAATAGACATTCAGTTCGCGAAGGCGGCGACCGATGAGTTGGGTCACTTGCGAACCAAAGTCAAGAATGAGGATCATTTCCTGCATATCAACAAATTTTGCGCAAAAATAGGTTTTTTTTATGATAAAACCTTATTTTTGCAGAAAATATCGAAACTATAATGACATTACTCAGTTACCTTATTCTATTAAGCATTGCCATTTTGCCTGTGGCTGGATTGCTCATATTCATCTACTTTCAAGACAAATACCAGAAAGAGCCCATCAAATCCCTGCTTAAGGCTTTCTTCGGAGGCTGGCTTGCCGTTTTGATGGACATCGGTTTGGTAACAACCATCGAATATAGTATTGGACTCTTTCCCATACTGCCCGATACCGTGTTTTACGACTCGTTTCTCACCGCGGCCATCCCTGAGGAGTTATGCAAATTCTTGATTTTCATGATATTCATTTGGCGCGACAAAAACTTCGATGAGTACTTTGACGGTATTGTGTATGCCACTTTCATCGGCTTAGGCTTCGCCTGTGTCGAGAATATCGAATATGTGTTTATGTACGGTTTCGGTGCGGGTGTTTCGCGTGCCTTGTTTGCAGTTCCCGGACACTTCCTCTTTGGCGTGCTGATGGGTTATTTCTTGTCGTTAGCCAAGTTCACTCCCGAAAAACGGAAGAAATACATTTTCTTAGGTCTGTTGTTTGCCATCATTGCCCACGGTCTTTACGATTGGCTGCTCATGTTCGTCGATAGGCTTTCCAGTATGGGCAGTGACTTTGCTTATGTGGTGTCAGGAATCGTTTATCAAGCCTTCCTTGCCGGTGACGTTCTGCTTTGGATTTTTGGCATGAAGCTTGTCCGCAAACATCAGCGAAACTCACGCCAGCAAGCCGAAGAAACCGTTGATACTGTTGAAAGCGAATACAAGCAAATTGACTGGAATGCGGGTAACAACTATTAATTTCTTATTTTTGCAACAAATTTAAACATCATAATTATGGCACTCAATTGTGGAATCATAGGTCTTTCAAGCACTGGAAAGACCACCATATTCAACTGTATTTCAAACACCAAGGCAGAGATTGGCTTTGCCTCGAAGTCGAACATCGGCATGTGCGAGGTGGTGGATGAACGTCTCAAGCTCATCGACAACATCTCCCATTCGAAGCGCATCGTGCCCGCCACAGTCGAAATCGTCGACCTGCCCGGCTTGAGCAAAGGTGGCCAAGGCGTGGGCAACAAGCTCCTCGCTGAGGTGCAGACCATGGATGCCCTCATCCATGTGTTGCGCTGCTTCGACGACCCCAACATCCCCCACAGCGAAGGCAGCATCGACCCCGTTCGTGACATGGAACTCGTTGACCTCGAGCTGCAGGTGCGCGACTTGGACCTGGTCACCCGCAAACTGGAACGCGTACAAAAGTTGCTGAAAAACGGAGAGAAGGATAACAAAAAGGCCTTTGATGTGCTCAGCGTCTACAAGGAAACCTTGGAGAACTTCGGCAATGCCCGCGACGCCAATGTGGCCGAGGAAGACAAGAAATTTGTTCAGGACATCCAACTGCTGACTGCCAAACCCATCATCTATGTCTGCAATGTGGACGACGCTTCTGCTACTACAGGCAACAAGTACTCCGATGCCGTGAAAGCCGCCTTGAAGGAAGGTCAGGAGATGCTGATTATCGCTGGTAAACTTGAGGCCGAAATCGCCGAACTTGACACCGACGATAGAGCCTTGTTTATGGAAGATGCCGGCTTAACCGAACCTGGAGTGAACAAACTTGTTCGCACTGCGTATCACACTTTGAATTTACATTCCTTCTTCACCACTGGTCCCGACGAGACAAGAGCTTGGACCATCCATGTGGGTGACACCGCTCCCATCGCCGCTGGAGCCATCCACAGCGACCTGCAACGCGGCTTCATCCGTGCCGAGGTGATGAGCACGGAAGACTTCCTAAAGTACGGTTCTGAGGCTGCAGTGAAGGAAGCTGGCAAGTTCCGCGTGGAGGGCAAGACATATGTCGTTCAAGACGGTGATATTTTGAACATTCGATTTAATGTTTGATAAACTACGGATTTCGCGGATTTGACAGATTTTTGATAAAAAATTTAGGACGCAAGCGTCCAGATTTCACGGATAACAAACGATTATGACCGAAGAACTTATTTATAGAAACGAAACATACAATATCATTGGGGCAGCAATGAGTGTTCATCGGGAACTAGGTTCGGGGTTTTTAGAGTCCGTGTATCAAGAAGCTTTGGAGATTGAGTTTTCTAGGCGGAACATTCCTTACATTGCTCAACAAAAAATTCAAATACAATATAAGGATGTCTTGCTCAAACAGTATTATATTCCAGATTTCTTTTGTTACGACAAAATCATTGTGGAAATTAAAGCTGTCTCGACTGTACTTCCCGAACACGAGGCTCAAATCATACATTATGTGAAAGCAACTGGAAAAAAGATGGGTCTGTTATTGAATTTTGGTGAAGAGAGCTTGTATCACAAACGTTTTCCCAACTTATCATCCAAAACCATCCGTACCAATCCGCAGCTTTAGCTGCAAAATTACGACTCAGACTATCCGTTTAATCCGTAAAATCCGTAGTAAAAAAGAAACAAAAAAATGGAATACGTTGTTTTAGTTGATGAAAACGATAACGAAATTGGCCAAATGGAGAAGCAGGCAGCCCATATTGATCCTCATCTTCATCGGGCTTTCTCTATCTTTTTGTTCAATTCGAAAGGCGAACTGCTGATGCAGCAACGCGCCCTCTCGAAATACCACTCCCCAGGCTTGTGGACCAACACTTGTTGCAGCCATCCCCGTGCCGGTGAGACTTTGGAAGAAGCCACTTCACGCCGGCTGATGGAAGAGATGGGCATGGCCTGCCCGATGCACGAAGTCTACACCTTTATATATAAGGCTCCCGTCGGGCAAGGACTTACTGAGCATGAATTCGACCATGTCTGGATCGGGCAAAGCGATGATATCCCCTGCATCAACACAGAGGAAGTCGCATCATGGAAATACATGTCGATAGACGCACTTTCAAAAGACCTTGAATTGTATCCCAACCATTATACCGAGTGGTTCAAAATCACCTTTGAGGAAATGTTGCATCATGCCAAATCGGTTTTCCCGCATTTGAACTGATGGTATTTATTTCAACTTATTGAAAATGAAATCATAATCATATTAAAGCCATTCAAAATGGCTTTTTTTCTTCCCAAAATAATTAGTAAATATATTTACTATATATATTTTTACTATTTTTGCCGCGCAAAATAAAATTGAAAACGTTTAATTTTAATCTACAACTATGAAACGCAAATTTCGCATTATCGTTGGAATGCTGCTATTAGCCATTCCGTTGTGCGTGAACGCACAAGTGAAAGTCAAAAAACCAGGCCAAGACTCTAATGAAGCCAAAGAACAAAAAACCGAACAGGAAAAAACCGAAAAGCCCAAAGACGGATTGACCATGCCCAAAATCTCCGGCTTCGTGCAAGGCATGTACCAAGCCAACCTGAGCGACAAAGGTGACCTTCTCGACAATACATTGAGAATGCGCCGTGTGCGTCTTTCGGTCGACGGCAACCTTTCGAAGACTGTGAGCTATAAAATCCAAGGCGACTTCACCCGCAGCCCCATGCTGGTTGACGCTTATGTGAAGTACAAACCCTGTAGAGAGTTCGCCATCCAAGTCGGTCAATTCAAGACCCCGTTCACCTTGGAAAGCCCCATCAACCCCGTCAACCTCGAGATCTTCGACTATGGCGAGGCTGTCCAACAACTTGTCGGTTATAAAGACGTTTGCGGTGTAGGTGCCCTCGGCCGCGACCTCGGTATCATGGCTACCGGTAGCCTCTTCCCTATTGAGAATGCAAATGGCTACCAATACAGCATCGTTGACTACGCCGTCGGCGTGTTCAACGGCAACGGTGCCAACCAACTCGACAACAACAACCGCAAGGACCTTGTCGGTCGCCTCGAAGTGCATCCCGGTCTGAAAGCTTTGACTTTGAGCGGTTCGTATTACTATGGATTGTATAAGGGCTCTTCTGTTTCTAATGCCGAAGTCGACAAGCCATATTTCGATCATGGTGCCCGTAACCGTTGGTCAGCAGGTGCCCAATACAACGATGGCAAACTTGTCATCCGCGGTGAATATATTAACGGCAAAACAGGCTTCCAAAAAGACATTATCGACGCAGAGGCCAATCTCATCACCGAAGACCATTTCCTCAACAGCAACGGTTACTATGGCGTGATTGGATACAACTTCCATGCTGGCGAACAGAAAATCATGCCCGTCCTTCGTTACGAACACTTCGCCAAGGATGCCAGCATCACAAAAGGCGGCACAAATTGGTACACTGTGGGCATCAACTACTGGCCTTTGAAGTCCGTCAACTGCAAACTCGACTACTCACTGGTTCAAAAGGAAGCTGGCGACAACTCACATCGCGTGGTTGCCATGGTGAGCTATAAGTTCTAATCCTAAACCTAAAGCATTATGTCAAGCAACAAAATCTCCAACCTTTGGAAAAAAGAGGATTGGTTGGCCGTGTGGATTGGCTTCATCGTCATCGCGGTGGCCTGCATCGCCGTCCTCACCGGTTCGTTCGATTTCTCCGCCGCCAAGTTCGGCACCTGGCACTGGTGGGAAAACGTGGAAGAAAAGAAATCCTTGGCTGCCCAATTCAACGGCGAGTTTTGGATTAAGTTGCTGCGCACCTTCTTGGTGACGGGCATCCTGTTTGGTATCGGTATCAAATTGCAAGGCGAGAAAATCGGCAAGTTCATTCCTGCCTTCATCGTGTTGTTTATCATCTGCATCGTGGTGCGCCTGGTGAGCGCCGAGTTCACACTCAACCGTTACCTCGAATGGGCTTTCTGGGCCTTGCTCATCGGCCTGTTGATTTCCAACACCGTCGGCACGCCCGAATGGCTGAAACCTGCCATCCGTACTGAGTTCTACATCAAAACGGGTTTGGTCATCATGGGCTTCTCGGTGCTGTTCTCCAACATCGCCAAGTTCGGCCTCTACGGTCTCGGCATCGCATGGATCGTGACGCCTATCGTCATCATCTTCATGTGGTGGTTGGGCACCAAGGTGCTGAAAATCGACAACAAGCCTTTGGTCATCACTTTGGCTTCGGCCACCTCGGTGTGCGGTACCAGTGCCGCCATCGCCACGGGTGCTGCCTCCAAAGCCAAGAAAGAAGACCTCTCTTTGGCCATCAGCATCTCTATCATCTTCACCATCCTGATGATGGTGTTCGAGCCCATGATCATCCGTGCCTGCGGTATGAGCCAACTCATGGGTGGCGCCCTCATCGGCGGCACCGTCGACTCAACAGGTGCTGTGGTGTTGGCCGGTAATGCCCTCGGTGAAGAAGCCGAGCAGGCCGCCGTGCTTGTGAAGTCCATCCAGAACATCCTCATCGGTTTCATCGCCTTCTTCGTGGCCATCTTCTTTGCCACCAAGGTCGACAAAGACCCGAACCAAAAGGTCGGTGCCGGCGAAATCTGGAACCGTTTCCCGAAGTTCATCATCGGTTTCTTCGTGGCTTCACTCGTTGCCTCCTTCATCATCCAACCCCTCACCAAGGGCATGGATTTCAACGGCGCCTCAGCCGTGAAGGCCATCAACGGCGTGCTTGACCAATACAAGAACTGGGCTTTCGTGCTGGCCTTCACCAGCATCGGCTTGGACACCAATTTCAAGAGTCTCTTCAAGCGTATGCAAGGCGGCAAGGTGCTCTGGCTCTACATCATCGGCCAGGCCTTCAACATCGCCCTTACGCTGTTTGCAGTGTGGTTCCTGCTGTCAGGAAAGATCTTTGACATTCCTTCCCTCGACATGTTCAAGTGATGAACAAAAACCACAAAATATTCAAAGTGATTACCATCATCGTGGTGGTAATCACTTTGTTTTTGGCCGGTTGGATCATGGCCAACCAACTCGGCCTCGTCGAAGGCTACGACTTCGGCGCAGGTGCCTATTACTATGCCGACATCCCCACAGAACAATACAACGAAATCGACAAGGAAGGCGCCTATACAACCTCCATCCCGAAATGGATCTTTTATGTCCTCTTCTTCGCCTGGGGCTGGCTGATGTGGCGGCTTTGGGTGTGGATTGAGACGCGGGGAAAGAAATAGGCCTTCTCCCCTATCCCTTTATTGATTGGCAATCTCTTCCGCAATCATTTCAGCCTGTTTCAAGACTGTCTCCGTAGCTAATTGTTGCATATCGGGAGGATAACCGTATTTGCGCAATAGCCGTTTCACTGCCACTTTCATCTTTGCCCGAACATTCTCCTTGATAGTCCAGTCAATAGATGAATTCTTTCGGATGGTTTCGGTCAACACCACCGCTAATTCACGTAGTTTATCCTTCCCCATCAACTCTTTCGCGCTTTCGTTGTCGGCGACGGCAGAATAGAAAGCATATTCGTAGGTGGTCAAGCCCATGTCATCAGCCTCTTTGTCTTTCTCCACAATGGTTTTGCTGAGTTTAATCAACTCATCAATAACTTCGGCCGCGGTGATAATCTTGTTGTGATAACGCGTGATGGAGCCGTCAAGCATCTCCATCAGCGTGCGCCCTTCCACCACATTGAACTTGGAGCGTGCCTTGATTTCACCCTCCAACAGCTTTCGCAAGACTTCCAAAGCGATGTTCTTATGCTCCATGCCTTTCAATTCCATCAGGAACTCTTCCGAAAGAATGGAAATATCGGGCTTCTTAATACCTGCCGCATCGAATAAATCTATGACTTTTTCTGAAATCAATGCCTTGTCAATGACTTGGCGGATAGTGGTTTCTATCTCCTCGTCTGTTTTGCCCGTGTTGGTTTGGTCGAATTTGCAAAGACGCGCTTTCACCGCTTGGAAGAATGCCACCTCGTCTTTAACATCCATGGCGGCATCCTGCGGGATGGCCAAGGCGAAGGCTTTACCCAAAGCGGTCACCTCGTTGACAAAACGCTTCTTTCCGTCATCCAAGCCTAAAATGAAATCTTCAGCTTTCAGAATCCATGAGAGCTTCCCAGCGGTGTCAGCGGTGAAGTATTGCTTGTAGTCGAAGCCGTAGAACATTTGCTCCACCACTTCCAACTTCTCTTGCATCAGTGCCACGGCCTGCTCTTGCTGCTGTGTCGGGTCGCCTTTGCCGCCCGAGTCGGAATAGAACGACAAGGCCTTTTTCAAATCAGCCGCGATGCCCAAGTAATCGACCACCAGACCGCCAGGCTTGTCTTTGTAGACACGATTCACGCGAGCGATGGCCTGCATTAGGTTGTGGCCTTGCATGGGTTTGTCGATATAGAGTGTGTGCAGGCAGGGCACATCAAAGCCCGTCAGCCACATGTCACGCACGATGACCAGTTTCAGTTCATCGTCGGGGTCTTTCATTCTTTCCGCCAAAGCACGGCGTTGCTCCTTGGTGGTGTGATGCTTGGCAATGTTGGCTCCGTCGGAAGCCGAAGAAGTCATAACAACCTTAACAGCTCCTTTCGACAAATCATCAGAGTGCCACTCAGGACGCAGTTTGATGATTTCATCGTACAACTCGGCAGCAATACGGCGGCTCATAGCCACCACCATCGCCTTGCCCTCAAACACTTTCTGGCGCTCCTCGAAATGCGTCACGATATCCTTGGCAATGTTTTTTATGCGGTTGGGACTGCCAATCAGAGCCTCCAACTGCGTCCATTTTGCCTTGGCCTTTTGGACGTCGTTCATATTTTCGGTTTCCAACTCCTTGTCGAGGTCTTCAACCAACTGTCGGCCTTCGTCGCTCAATTCCACCTTGGCCAATCGGCTTTCGTAGAAGATGCGCACGGTAGCACCGTCTTCCACCGCCTGGGCAATGTCGTAAACATCGATGTAATTGCCGAACACAGCGGGTGTGTTCTTGTCGTCCTTTTCGATTGGGGTACCTGTGAAACCGAGATAGGTAGCGTTGGGCAAGGCATCGCGCAGGTATTTGGCAAAGCCGTACTTGATTTCCGAGCCAATCACTTCGTCGGCCTCGTTCTTCACCTCCACCGTCTTGGCCTTGAAGCCATATTGGGTGCGGTGCGCCTCATCAGCCATCATGATGACGTTGCTGCGGTCAGTGAGCGTGTCATAAACATTACCCGATTCAGGCTGGAACTTCTGAATAGTGGTGAAGATAACACCGCCTGACTGCACCGACAAAAGCTTCTTCAAGTGCTCACGACTTTCGGCTTGGACAGGTGTCTGCCTCAAGAGTTGCTTTGCACCCGTAAAGGTGTCGAAAAGTTGGTCGTCCAAGTCGTTGCGGTCGGTGATGACGACAATGGTCGGGTTGTTGAGTCGCTGCACGATTTTGCCCGTATAGAACACCATGGTCAATGACTTGCCACTACCTTGCGTGTGCCACACCACACCAGCACGATGGTCGCCAGGCTGTTGCTCCTTCACCGTCTTGAAGCCATAATTGGCAGGTGATTCCGCGAACATACTATTAGCATTGATGCCCGTGGCTCGTAAAGTCGATTCCACCGCCTTGTTGACGGCAAAGTATTGGTGATAGGCGGCAATCTTCTTCACCGTTTTGATGGTGGTGAGACCCGTCTTTAAGTCTTCTTGCTTCTGTTTCTCAAACACAGTGAACGACTGCACCAAATCCAGCAGAGTGTCCTTCTGCAACATACCGTTGACCAACACTTCCAACTCGCTCACCAGATTCGAAGCCACATTCTCGCCGTCCTCACTCTTCCATGCCGTGAAGCGGCTGAAACCCGCCGAAAGCGAGCCTGCCCGTGCCTCCAATCCATCAGAAATGACCACCAAGGCATTGTAAGTAAACAGCGACGGAATCTGCTGTTTATAGGTTTCAATCTGCCTGTACGCACTTTGCAGTGTGGCGTTTTCATCGGCGGCGTTCTTCAGCTCGAACACCACCAAGGGCAGACCGTTCACGAACAGCACCACATCGGGGCGGCGGTTATGGCCGTTTTCGATGATGGTGAACTGGTTGACCACTGTAAACTCGTTGTTCCACGGGTCGTTGAAGTCGACGAGCCACACCCTTTCGCCACGCTCCACTCCGTCTTTGAACACCGACACAGGAACGCCTTCCGTCAGCAAGCGATGAAACTCCTCGTTATTGGCCAGCACATCGGGCGAACTGATACGAAGCACCGTTTTCAGTGCCTCGTCCTGCACCGCGTATGGCAGCGACGGATTAAGCCGTTTCACCGCCTTTTCCAGCTTCTCGCGCAGCACCACTTCCTCGAAGTTGGCACGCATCGGCGTTTCGCCATCGGGCGCGATGTCGGGACCATAGAGGTATTTGTAGCCTTTGGCTTTCAATTGGTCTATGAGCATCTGCTCTATGTCGGATTCGTGGAGTTGGGTCATAACTTGTTGTTTAAAATATAATTATCATCTTTATCCTTCTGAACCGTCCCCAATTCTTCCAATAGTTCATACATTGTCGTTACTGATTCAGAAAACTCCGCACCATTTCCTTTCTTCATCTGATGAATCTCATTTGCACGTTGACAGGCATCCACGATTCTATGATTGTGCGTGGATGCATCAATAGCCAGCATCAGGTCAAAGAAATCTTCCTCCACTTTCTTACTATCTTCATCGTACAATTTGATATCAGCATTGTTACTTCTATTGTATCTTTTGATAAACTTGTTGATTTCATCTATTTGTGCTTGAGAATGGCTATCACCCCTCAATGGTATAGCTGTTCCATCATGATTATAGAAATGCAACATGAACCAATACTCAATGCACATATTGGAAAATGCCACCCGAAATCCATTATCTCTCGCCAGACGCACCCCTTCTGCAAAATCCTCATGGCCGTCACAGTCAAAGACTAACCATTTTTGATTGTACTTGGTTTTTTCTTTGGTAGGAAGACTGTTGTATTTCCCTACAGCCTCATTCACAAAGTCAACACAAGCGCCAATCCCATGCCCCCTCACTGTCACAGGAATTTGGGTGCAATTGCTCCGTTTCAACAAATCGAAATAACTTGGTTCGGTATTTCTGCCCTCTACATATAACAGGATCTTCAGAGCTTTCCTCATGTTTTGATTTCTACGATGAATAGTAGTATGTGCATGATTCCTAACCATATCTAATCTTGTTTGATCAATTCCAGTAAACGTTCAAGACTAATGTAGGGGACACCGCCAAAGTCGCCTTCGAGATAAAGCTTTTCCATGTTTGAACGCATATCATTGCTAAAGTCAGACAAAGGAGTAAGGATGGATTCTCCATACCTGTTCTTATCAACAAGATAAATCTGATGCTTTTGAAACAGCTTCTTTCCATCTTGGGTTTCATAGTTCAACATCGATGCGTTTTGCGTATTAATGACCAGCTGAGCGCTAGAGTTGCACCGATAGTATAATTCGACTATTAAGCGGGCAATGGATGGATGAATGCCACTGTCAAATTCATCAATAAACAGCACCGTGCCATTTTTCAATGATGAAATGATAGCCCAACTGAGTGCAAACAAACGGTTGGTTCCGTATGATTCGTCCTTCTCCATCGAAAACCACACCTCTTTTGTCTTTTCATACAATTCGTTATATTGCTTGTGCAATGTGTTAATCCCATCAATAACCGTCCCTTTCAAATTGTTTTCGCCAATCATCTCCCTGATTTTTTCCGGTATTTCTGAAACGGGAAGTTCATGCAGGTTCATATCTTCAATGTTGAAGTCGAACGCTTTCATGAAACTGACGATTTTATCCTTGCGATTCCCGTCGGCTAAAACAGGGATTGGATAGGTCAACGAGGAACGAATGTCATTGGCAGAAATGACCTTTGAATCTCTAAACCAGTCAACAATTTTTGTAGCCAAAGGTTCATTGAACGTACTTAAAACAGCCAAGAAACTCGCCGTTGAAGAAACCATATCCGCCGAAACGATATTATCGGCCACCTTAGCATTAAAATGCTTGTCTTTATAGGTTATTTTAGTATTCAATTCCCTTGAAAAGACATTGATTTCACGCTTTGTCTTCACATAAAGCCATTCAGCCACAATTTCCTTATGATTCAATTCAAAGCCATAACGATATTGAACATCATCGATGATAAAAACCGCTTCAAAAAAAGAATTCTTCTCCAAAGAATAGGTGTTCAATCGGAATGCGTCATATTTGGTTTGCCAATAGTCAAGGACAGGGATTTTGTCTTTTCCCCGAGGAGGGCAAACAACTGATTTCATAAAATCGAAAGCCTCAAAGAGTTTCGTCTTGCCACTTGCATTGGCGCCATATACAGTTGCCGTCTTTAGTACTGCATTATTAAAGTTCGTTTTGTGCGAGTAATAATCGTATTTTGCAGTGTTCGGGGCGATAAGATTCAAAACAGATTCGTCCTTGAAACTTTTGTAGTTGCTGAAAGAAAACTGTAGAAGCATAATCCTATTTCTTTTTTTATTTGCTCGCAAAAATACATAATTACTACAAATTAGCACTATTTTATTCCTATTTTTTACAATTTTTTGCAAAAATTACAAATAAGGATTGCTCTTTAGCCCGCAAAATGCCCGCTTAGCATCTGCTCTATGTCGGATTCGTGGAGTTGGGTCATAGTGGCTATTTGTTTAGTTTCCAATATCCGTTTTTATCTTCTCCAACACGTTCCACTACTCCTCTACCATTAAGTATGGCAATATTTCGTGCAATCGTAGCTCTTCCAACACCAAGTTGTGCTGCCAGTTCATCGTATGTGAAAGATGGATTCTTCCTCACCAAATCAATAATACCATTTTGGGTAGGAGTTGTTTTTACAGTATCATTTACAGTATCATTTACAGTATCATCCAGAGGCTCACCTTTATGTTGGAGCACGGACTTATAGATCTCTTCCAGCATAAACTCAATAAAAGGGCCGCTTTCTCCCTGTTTGGTACTTTGGGCGATGGCATCATAATAGGCCTGTTGGTTGGAATAGACCATATTCTCCACCGTCTTGCCGTCAAGGATGTCCGCCACTTCGCTTTCCAGAAGATGGTTGCCCTCTATGGCCAAAGAGCTGTGTATGGTCTTGATGCGGTTGGCCTTGCGCAGCCGTAGCGCATCGTCTTGTTCCATCCGTATGGCGAACCGCTCCATCTGCGCGGCAATATCTGCAATCAGCCCCACTGCCTTCGCTGACAGCGAGAAAGGAGGTTTGTAACCTTGATATTCTTTTTGTTTGTTCGCCATATTCAATTCATTTTGCAAAGATAGTCAATTCTTTAGTATTGAATTGTGAACACGTGTGTTCACAATTTCACCTCCCCGCTCATCAGCCTCGGCAGCAACCCGTCACGAGTCTGAATGAGGGTTTGGATCTGCTTTTGATTATTCTCTATTTTTTCAAAGTAACCTATGACCATTTTGTCATATTGTTTAATTCTATCAAGGTCGCTACAAACAATTTGCTGCTTGATTAAATCTTGACTGATATTTTGCTGGGCTGCACCGCTGGCAAGATTGATGAAATCCTCTTTCATTAATGCTGTCCATACAAACAAATATGTATAAGGATAATTTTCGTTTGGAATCAATGCACAAACTGCTTGATTGCAGGTCATCGGCTTTGATAATATGCCATATTCACCAACCGTTGCTCCATACATAGCAATTAGTACAGATTTTTCAGGCAACATTTTCGCTGATGAATTTGCCACAGCTTCTTCTGTAATCAATTCTTCAGTTGAAGAAATAAATGAGCCATCCAATTCCTTTGATTTTACCCAATTTATTGTGCCATTTTCATAATACTCAGAAATTTTACGAGTTGGTGTACCTCCTGATGTTGTTTTAACCACATCTCCAAGAGCGACTTCCTCCCACTCCTCCTTAGCCTCCACCACAAACCACTGGCGGAAGAGCGTCTCCGCCATCTGCTCCAAGGTGGCGTTCTCGCGGTGCAGAAGGTCTATCTTGTCGTCAAGGCAAGAGAGGATGGCGGCTATGCGGTGTTGTGTGGGAAGAGGGGGCAATTCTATATCCATTTTGGCAATAATGTCAAATGTTATCTGTGGAAAAGTACCTGACCTATCTTCGGCTACCATCTGAAGATAATCTAACACTTCACTCGAAGTCAAGTACGTGTATATAAATCTATTGTCAACATTTTCATTACACCGCAAGACCATAAGTTTGGTTGATACAACATAATTGTCACAATCAAAATTCACCAATGCAAATCTTTTATTTGCTGGACGTATCTCACTGAATAGGATATCACCTTTTTGTATCCTTTTCTTTGCTTGTCCAGGCAATGTTTTTACATCAGACAAACTATTTGTAAGAAACTTTCCATCCAATATATCCGATGTGTTTAGAAACACAACTTTTTCATTAGGTTTGAACCTATAAGTGTCGGATACGGATTGTATCAAATCTCCCAACTTATATTCTTTCCACTCGCTTTTCTTCTCAAAAAACGTAATCCCCATACGGCGGATGTGGTCGATGAGGGCTTCGTTTTTCAGGGTGTGGAAGATGGAGATGTCGAATTGGTAAGGCAGCAGCAGGTCGTCGATGGCGAGGCTGAGGCGGCTCAGGTCATTGTGGGTCAGTTCCGCACCCTCCAAAGCGATGTCCACATCCGAAAAAGGCTTGTAGTTGCCTTTGGCCCGCGAACCGTACAATATCACTCGCTCAATCCGCTCGTTGGTGGCAAACACCTCGTTCAGCTTCGCCAATTCTATGTCTTTCAATCCGTAGGGCATAGCGTTACTTATTCGTTTATCATTTCAAGTCTTTTCAGCATCACTTGCTCGTAATCCTCGAAAAGCGGATAATACACATTGATGATGTTGGCGACAATGGTCTGAGCCGTGTCGTCATCGTAATTGTGAGAGGTCAAGTTCCGATCGCGAATGGAATCCATCCAACGCTCATCGCTGATGATTCCCGCCTGCAAAGTCTGCCGAATGGCATCGCGCGAACCTACAATATCGGAAATTCCCTGATATTCCAAATAATCTTTCATCACTTTCCAAGCCAATTCGTGCGTATATTCATATCTTTGTATCAGACCTTCCTCCATAAGCATATCTTCATCGCCTCTGCTTTTCAGAGCGGAGACTATGTCCACCGCCTTGCCCAATTGAAGCAATGCCTTGCGGTAGTTGCTGAACCGCTGTATCCATCTGATGTCTTTATCTTCCATAGTTCGATATATTTAAAATTCATATTTTTATTCTTTCCACTCGGTCATAGGCTTTCATTTTAGGTTTTCCTCAATCAGCCGTTGCAATTCCTCCTTGCTCGGCAGGTAGGTTTGATATTTGCTGGCGAAGATTTGGTTGTTGTCTTTCGGCAGGGTTATTTCCACCATCGCATCGCTTTTGTCGGTGCAGAGCAGGATGCCTATGGTCGGGTTCTCGTCCTCTGTCTTCACAAAGCGGTCGTAATAGTTCACATACATTTGCATCTGCCCCAAATCCTGGTGCTTTAACGTGCCGCGTTTCAAGTCTATCAGCACAAAAGCACGCAACAAGCGGTTGTAGAACACCAAATCGACACGGAAATGCTGCTCGTCGAAAGTGAAACGCACCTGCCGTCCCACAAATGTGAAGCCTTTGCCCAACTCCAAAAGGAAGGTCTGCAAATGGTCAATCAGACGCTGTTCCAACTCGCTCTCGCTGTATTGCGGCAGCTCGGGCAAACCAATGAACTCCAATACATACGGGTCTTTGATCATATCCTCGGGCTTCTCAACGATTTGTCCCTTCTGTGCCAAAGCCTTCACCTCTGCTTTGTCACGGCTCAACGCCAACCGCTCATACAGCGAACTGTCGAACTGCCGCTGCAACTCGCGCAGACTCCAATTGTTTTCGGCGGCCTCAATCTCATAGAAACGGCGCTCCTCAGGATTGTCAATGCGCATCAGTTTCAGGTAATGCGACCAACTGAGCGTGAAGTGCACTTGGTCAGACAGTGTCTGACTTTTTTGAGGAATTGTCAACGGTGTTGAATATTTCCGAGACACTGTTTCGGAATTTGTACCTTCTGTGGTTAAGGTGTCCGTCAATTCCTCAGACAGTGTTTGAGGAATTTGAGAGTACACCTTATAAAACTTTCTCATCAGTTCTAAATTCGTCAAAGAGAACCCTTTACCAAATTTTCTAGTTAATTGTTCTGCCACATTCTTTAATACATATTTTCCATATTCCGCCCGTTGCTCTCCCTGCTGTTCGTCCTCCACAATCATTCTGCCTATTTCATAATAGGTATAGACCATTGCTGTGTTGACAGCGGCAACGGTGCGTTTTTTTGCCTCTGTGATCAGCCGCTCAATGCGTTCGGCCAAATCGGTTTTCATTATCTCAGCCATCACTCCTCCTTGTCTTCAATTTTTATCTTCCCCAGATTCTCCAGTATCAACTTGTTCAGCCGTTCCTCCTCCTTCAATTGCTCCTCAAACTCGGCTTTCAGGGCGGTGAAACGCTCGGCGAAGTTGAAGTCGTCCTCCTCCTCGGGCAAACCCACATAGCGGCCTGGCGTGAGCACATAGTCCAGTTCTGCCACACGGCTCACGGGCACCGAAGCGCAGAAACCTGCAACATCTTGATAATCGAATGATTCATCGCGCCACAAGTGATAGGTACGGGCAATCTCTTGAATATCGTCTTCCGAAAGTTCGCGTGTGCGGCGGTTGATGAGGTAGCCTTTGTTGCGGGCATCGATGAACAAGATTTCGCCAGCACGATGGGAGCGGTTCCGGGTCACAAACCACAGGCAAGCGGGAATCTGCGTATTTAGGAACAACTTGGCATGGAGGTTCACAATGCAGGCAATCAGACCTTTGTCAATCAAAGCCTTGCGGATTTCGCCCTCACCGCCTGTCTTTGAGGTCAACGAGCCTTTAGCCAACACGAATCCGGCCTGTCCGCTTGGTGCAAGATGATAGATAAAATGCTGAATCCAAGCAAAGTTGGCGTTTCCTGCAGGCGGCACTCCGTACTGCCAGCGTGCATCGTTGCGCAGCTGGTCTCCGCTCCAGTCGCTGTCGTTGAACGGAGGGTTGGCCATCACGAAGTCGGCTTTCACGTCGCGGTGCGCATCGTTGAGGAATGAGCCCTCGGTGTTCCACTTCACCTGCGAAGCGTCAATACCACGAATGGCAAGGTTCATCTTGCACAGGCGCCAAGTGGTCTGGTTGCTCTCCTGCCCATAGACTGAGATGTTCTCAATCCTTCCCTGATGCTCCTTCACAAACTTCTCGCTCTGCACAAACATACCGCCCGAACCACAACAGGGGTCGAGCACACGGCCTTTGTAAGGCTCCAACATATTGACCAACAGTTCCACAACACTGCGCGGCGTGTAGAATTGTCCGCCCTTCTTACCTTCGGCCAAGGCAAACTCGCCAAGGAAATACTCGAAGACATGCCCAAGCAGGTCGGCACTCTTGGTGCTGGTGTTCTGCAAAGTGGAGTTGCCAATCAAGTCAATCAATTCGCCCAATGAAGTCGGGTCGAGGTTAGGACGGGCAAACACCTTGGGCAGCACACCTTTCAGCGACTTATTCTCACGCTCAATGACATCCATCGCGTCATCAATGTATTTCCCGATTTGCGGATTCTTCGCCATCGAAACCAAATACGACCAACGCGCATTAGCTGGCACATAAAACACATTCTCTGCAGCATATTCCTCGCGGTCCTCAGGATCGGCACCATCGGCCTGTTGCTTCACCAATTCATTGTATAATTGTTCAAATGAAACAGATATGTAGCGCAGGAAAATCAATCCCAACACCACATGCTTATATTCCGCCGCGTCTATATTCTTGCGCAGTTTGTCAGCTGCCTTCCAAAGTTGTTTCTCTAACGGTTCTTCAACAATTTCTTTCTTATTTGCCATTTTAGCGCCTATTTATTAATATGATTTGCAAAGATAAACATTTCCGACGGATTACCAAATCATTTTTTCTTTGTACTTTTGCCACAATAGAAAAATAAAGGCATCCCATGCAAACCCTTGATATTCAAAACATATTAGCAGAACTGACGCATTCCATCGGCGAAACGCCCAAGGACATCCTGCCCATCGCGGAATCTGGCTCGGCTAGGAAGTATTTCCGCATCATCACCGATGACAAGAGCCTTATTGGCACATTTAGCAATAATGTTGAAGAAAATGAGGCTTTCCTCACTTTCAGCAAGCATTTCCATGACTTGGGGCTGAATGTGCCGGAGGTCTTTGCCGTAAACGAAGAAAGGACATGCTATTTGCAAAGCGATTTTGGGGATGACAATCTGTTTGCTCATGTGCAAAAGGCTTTGATAGCAAGCAGCGGCCCTTCGACCCTTCGAGGGGCCTCAGGGACCGCAGGCTCAGGGACCTTCACTTCTGACAGCCGCTTCGCGTCATTGCGAGGAACGAAGCAATCCAGATTAGACGGCCCTTCGACGGGCTCAGGGACCTTTGATGAAAACGTAATAGAACTATACAAAAAAGCGCTGAGCCATTTGGTGAAGCTGCAAGTGTTAGGGCACCAAGGCCTGGACTACAGCAAAGCCTACCCTACCGAGCGTTTCGACCGCCAGGCCATCATTGACGACCTCAACTATTTCAAGTATTACTTCGTCAAGCCGCACGAAGAAATCGACTTCAACGAGGCGCGCTTGGGCAAGGACTTTGAGGCCTTCGCCAACTTTGTCAGCCAAGCACCCTGCGACTTCTTCATGTACCGCGACTTCCAGTCGCGCAACATCATGGTGAAGGACGGAGAATTGTACTTCATCGACTTCCAAGGCGGGCGTAAAGGTCCGTTGAACTACGATGTGGTCTCACTGCTCTATCAGGTGAAAGCGCAAATACCACAAGCCATCCGAGATGAATTGGTCGGGTATTACAAGACCGAATTGTCACAATACATGAGTCCGGAAGTTGTCAAATTCGACACCTACCAGCCTTATTTTGTCTATCTCCGATTGATGCAGGTGTTGGGTGCCTACGGTTTCAGAGGCCTCATCCAGAAGAAGTCGCACTTCATCGAGAGCATCCCATACGCCTTGCGTGAAATCGAGGCACTCTCGAAAACAACACCTTTAACTGCCTATCCTGAGTTGCAAAGCGTCATTAGCCAACTTAATAAGCTGGACGCCAAATATGCCGCGCTCATCGCTCCACCTGCGGGCAAGCTGACCGTAACTATCAATAGCTTCTCATTCAAGAAGGGTTACCCAGCCGACTTCAGCGGCAACGGAGGCGGCTTCGTGTTCGACTGTCGTGCCTTGCCCAATCCTGGACGTGAACCTGAATTCAAAACAAAGACCGGCCGCGATTGGGAGGTCATCGACTACCTCATGGCCAAGCCGCCCGTCCATGTCTTTCTCGACCATGTGAAAGGCATCGTCGGGCAAAGCGTCGACAACTACCGCGAGCGGCATTTCAGCAACCTGATGGTGTCGTTTGGCTGCACTGGCGGACAGCACCGCTCCGTCTTCTTCGCCCAAACCATCTACGAATGGCTCAAGGCGACCTATCCCGACATCCATCTGAAATTGAACCACATCGAACGTAAAATCACGGAGGAAACCGGCTTATGAGTCCAAGAATCGAAACCACCGCAATGATTTTGGCCGCCGGCCTCGGCACGCGCCTCAAAGCACTGACCCAAGACAAGCCCAAGGCTTTGGTAGAGCTTAACGGCAAGCCATTGTTGCAGCATTGCATCGAAAACCTGATTGCTAACGGCTTCCATCACATCGTCATCAATGTGCATCATTTTGGCGAACAAATCATTGACTTCATTAACCAACATCAGTTTGACGCTGTCATACAGATTTCCGATGAGCGCGACCTGCTGATGGACACGGGCGGCGGCATCGTAAAAGCCACTCCCCTGTTCAAGGATTCAAAAGCCGTGTTGGTGCATAATGTGGACATCATCAGCAATGTGAACCTTGGCGAGATGAGCCAACAGTTCCTAAATTCAAGGGATGATGCTTGGCTACTGACACAAGACAGGGAGACAAATAGGAAGTTGTTGTTTGATGATGAGGACCAGCTTGTTGGGTGGATGAATAAGTCGGAAGAGAGGTTTAAATGGGTTCATGAGATGTCGGGCGTTTCGACAGGCTCAACGACCCTTAACTATAAAGAAATGGCCTTCAGCGGGCTGCATTTTTTCCGTAGCGATTTGTTTGCTGAATTTGAGATCAAGCCTCAAAGTGTCATTGATTTATACCTCAATTTGGCCAAAACCAACCGTATCATTTCCAAACCTATCCAACCCGATTATTGGTTCGATTTGGGCAAACCCGAACAACTGCAAGCCGCCGAAAACTACCTTAACAACCTAGTAAAATGAGCCACGACACCTTCATTTCCAAGCTAGCCCAGCACATCCAAAGCCGTTACGACCTCAAAAAGCAAGAACTGACTGTAGTATTCCCCAACAAAAGGGCGGCTTTCTATCTGCGCAATGCTTTCAAAACAAGCTGTGACCAAACCATCTGGCTGCCACAGATGATTTCTATCGAAGAAGCCATCACCCAATGGAGCGGCATCGCCTTAGCCGACACTATCGACTTGTTGTTTGAACTGATCGACATCGACGCGGGACTGCATGTTGAGCAAGACAGCGACCTCAGCGTTTTTGGAGGTCAAGCCGCACAAATGGCCAAGGACTTCGATGAAATCGACCAATATGGCATCGATGCAAAGAAGGTGTTTGAGTTTGTAGCAGACGACAAAGAACTGCAAGTTTGGAATGTGAACGGTGAAAGCCGCACCAAAAAGGAAAAAGAGTACTTGGAATTTTTCAAGACGCTTCAACTGTACTATTTCCAACTCCGCGAGCGTTTGACACGGCAAAGGAAAGGCTACTACGGCATGATCACCAGACATCTGGCAGAATTGCCTGAATCTGAGTTATTGGAAAAAATTGGAGACAAAAGCATCGTTTTCGCTGGCTTCAATGCCTTGACTACTACAGAAGAACGCATCATCAACACGCTCATTAGAAACGGTAAGGCTGAGATTCTGTTCGATTACGATGCCTATTATGTCGATGACGAAAACAATGAGGCAGGTCTTTTTGCAAGGAAGCACAAAAAGGTTCATCCACAATGGATTGAGAACGGCATCTCCCAAGCACTGACCACCGAGTCAAAAACCATACACATCATCAATGCCAGTGGCAACGCCATGCAGGCCAAGGCACTTCAAGCCAAACTTCAAGAAATCCATGATGAAAAGCAAAACGAATCCAAAGAGAAACAGGATGAGAAGCAAGCCGTCATCCTTGCTGATGAGAACTTGCTGATTCCTGTCTTGAACAGTATTCCAAACGCTTTCTCAGGCTTCAAAGTCTCGATGGGCTATCCCATAACAAAAACACCTGTCAACCAGCTTGTTAAGGAATGTTTTGCTTTGTATCGACACAAAAGAATCTCCCGAAAAATCAACGAAAACGGGACAGAGCGTATGGCAGAAGGTTGGTACATTTGGCCCGTCCTTCACTTGATGGATCTTGAAATCGTCAAAATTGTCTTCTCCCGAAACGAGCTTGAAGCCTTTAGCCATTGGAAGCAAACTGCGGTGAAGAATGGCAAATTCATCTTTGAGGACAGCGACCTGGAGTCATTCCAACAGATGCCCAACATTCAAGCGTTTCTGAAGGTTATCCTAAACAAGAAAGATGAATCATCGCCTGCCATAATCTTGGAAGACCTCAATCAAGTGCTGGTCTTCATCTCACCTTTGCTCCAATCAAAACCAGAACAAGAAAGGAATCAATTCCTACTCAACCAAGTCAGTGAAATCGGAAAAATCATTAGTCGGTTGCAAAAAGTCATCGGGCAAAACGCCCAATATGTCAAAGACGTGCACAGCCTTGAGTCTTTGTATCGGGTGCTATCGTCAGCAGCGAGTCTGAAGCTGAACAGCAGTGAGACTGACGGCCTACAAATCATGGGCTTGCTCGAAACCCGCAACCTTGACTTTGAGCGGCTGCACCTGCTCAGCGTCAACGAAGGCATTTTGCCGCCCGACAAGTCACGAGGCAGTTTCATCCCTCAATTCATTCGCCATGCTTGTGGACTGCCTGACTACGCAGACAGTCAAGCCGTAGTCGCCTACAATTTTTATCGCCTGCTTCAAAATGGAAAAGACATTTATTTGTATTATAACAATTTAGGCGACACATCTGGCGGCGAGGCCAGCCGATTCATCCTGCAAATCAAGCACGAGCTGGCCAAAAACGCCAACATCAAAGTCGAGGAAGAATCGTTCAACAGTGCTGCAAAATCCTCTTTGGATTCACAGAAGCTCAGCGCACAGAAAACCAAGGCCTTAGACCGTCTCCACTACCTCATCGAAGAGAAAGGCCTCTCCCCTTCCGCTTTGTCCACCTATCTAAATTGTCCGTTGAAGTATTATCTGCGGTATATCGCCCAAATTGAAGACAATAGCGTTGAGGAAGACACGGGCGTCAATGTCATAGGCACTATCATCCACGACACACTAGAGTTTCTGTTTGCCGACTATCTCTCGAAAGATGGAAAAACACAACTCATTGACAAAAAGCTTTTTGACAAAGTCATCAAGCCACAATGGGAACAAAAACTAGCCCTATCAATAGCGAAAAACCTGCCCAATGGCCTTCCCGATGTGGGCTTCAACTACTTGAACCGTATCACCATTGAGCAACAACTGAAGAACTATCTCAACTACACTTCCAAACAATTGGAAAACAGCACCTTGACCCTATTGGAAACCGAAGGCGAATTGAGGTCAAGCCTGCCAACCTCTCATGGAGATTGCATTTTCTATGGTCGCACCGACCGCATCGACCAATTTGATGGTCTTATCCGAGTCATAGACTACAAGACGGGTCATGTGAGCAGCACCGACCTCAAGGTTCCCGTGCGCCATCAAAGTGAAAGCGACCTTGATTATCTGAAACAAATTCCCGAAAAAGCGCTTCAATTGCTACTTTATAAGTATTTGTATATCAAAGAGAATCCAAGCATCATGCCCGATCAGGTAACCGCAGCCATCCATGGTCTAAAGTACGCACACGACATCGAATTTGGCCTATCAAAAGCGACTCCCAAGAAAGACGACAAGGATGCCGACCCTAACTTTTTGGAGGATAGTTCTTTCATATGTGACATGGAAGCCATGCTTGAAGCCGTCGTAAGTGAAATGCTCGACACAGGGACTCTGTTTGTGCAAGCTGAAGACGACAAGAAATGCAGCTACTGCGAGTTTAGGCTGATTTGCAAACGCAAATAGACATGTCCGTTTTACACTCTACTGTAAAGTTTTGTTACACCACTGTAAAAAAATGTTACACTTTGTTTTAAATCATAATTTTTAAATATTTGAATTTCAAATAGTTAAAATTTTGGCATGAGATATGTTTTCTATTGGCACATAAAAAACTATGTGTAATATGATAGCAAAACATACCTTTCTCATTTTGATGATGTCCGTTGGAGCCTTGACCAGTGTCAAGGCCCAGGACACCGTCACCATGGACCTCAAATCCTGTATGCGCTATGCCGTGGAGCATTCCACCAAGATGCGCATTGCCCATGCCGACAACCGCGATGCGCAGATCGACCGCCGCGATGCTATTCTTGCGGCCTTCACGCCTACGATTGAAGGAAGCACTTACGCCTATTCCAACTTTGGCCGTAGCATCGACCCGGAGACCAACACCTATATCCGAACGACCTCGTTCCACAACGGCTACAGCCTCTCGGCGGGCATCAACCTATTCAACGGATTTCAGGCGGTCAACAACCTGAAAATCACCAAGACAGCACAACTGATGGGCTTGACCAAGGAGCAGCAAACCGAAGACCAAATCTGTCTCGCCACCATGGAGGCCTACTGCAATGTGCTGTATTACACTGAGATGCAGAAAGCTTTGCAAGCGCAAGTGGCTACAGCAGAAAAATCCGTGCAACTTGCCACAAGGCAGGAACAACTGGGGCAGAAATCCCATGCCGATGTGGTTCAGATGCAGAGCGACCTTGCCGAGCGGCAGTACCAACTGACCACCTGTCGGAACAACCTCAATAATGCCATCATCACCCTGAAGGATGTGATGTTTTGGCCGATTGAAAAACCATTGAAAATTGACGAATCGTTTTCGCAGCTGCCGCAATGCGACAGCCCTACAAACGAAACGGCTGTAGGGCTGTCACACCGTGGCAGCCGCATTATCAACGATTCGTTGTCGCGGCTGCCATATTATGACAGCCCTACAGACCAAACGGATGAAATTTCCCAAATGGTGGAATTTGCCAAAACCAACATGCCTGCCGTAGTTTTGGCGGAAGGCACGATGAAAAACGCCCGCCTCGCATTGAAGACAGCCCGCTGGCAGTTGCTGCCTCGACTCTCGCTCTATGGTGGCTGGTCATCGAGTTTCTTCACCTATCCGGGCATGGAGGGCTATGTGCCCACGCCCTATTTCGAGCAGTTGAAGAACAACGGCGGCGAGTATGTTCAACTCTCGTTGAGCATCCCCATCTTCGACCGCCTCTCGAAACATTCCAACATCGCAAAGCGAAAAAATGCCTACGACCGTGCCCAAGCCGATTATGAGCAAACGCTTCAAACGGTGGAGGCCGAAGTGCGCCGCGCCATCGCCGACCGCGATGGCAGCGCCGACGCCTTGCGCCAAGCCGACACCCGCGCAGAATTGCAGCAAGAGGCATACGCGCTGAACACCAAGCGTTTCGAGCAAGGATTGATTTCCTCCATCGAGTACCAAACTGCCTCGAACAACTACCTCAACGCCCTTGCCGAACAATTGAACGCCAGGCTTCAATACTTTATCAAGTGCAGCGTTGTAACTTATTATGGAGGGACACCGTATATTCAACAATGACTATGGCTTATGGCCTATGGCAGCTTCATTAGAAAGAAGAACTTCATACCTTGTAAAAAGCTGCCATAGTCATAGGCCATCAGCCATAGTCAATAAACAATTAAACAGTTAAACAATCAACAATTAAACAATAATGAAAACCTACCTGAAATTCCTATCCCGCAACAAACTCTACACCGCCATTGAGTTCATTGGACTGAGCATAGCCTTGGCTTTCGTCATCATCAGCTTCTGCTATGTGGTGCAGCAATACGCCGTCACCCGCGAGAACCCCGACCGTGAGCGGATTTATGCCGTGGGCGATAAAAAAGATTTCCTCAATTGCTACGGCATGAAAGAAGTCATCGACGGCAAGCTGCCCGAGGTGGAAACCGTTTCGCATTTCCATCTCATACAAGACCAGTTGATTCACGTTGGCGAACAAAACTTTGTGGGCAATATGCTTGTCTGCGACGTGGATTTCTTCAGCATCATTCCCGTTGTGTTCAAGGAAGGCAGTCCTGAAATGCTTTCGGAACGCAATGCAGCATTCATCTCAGAAAAATTGGCTGAGAGGCTGAACGAGGAGAATGTGAACAAGCCCTTGATTGTTGGGAGTGACACGTTGAACGTTGCGGGTGTCATTGCCGACAAAGGCAGCTCTTTGCTTCCCGAGTTCGACGTGATGCTTAATTATGAATATGTGCAGTCGCCTTCTGTCAAAAGCTATCGCGGAAACCCTTTCAACCATTGGGCTAACCTTGGCACTTTCATTAAGGTGCGATCCGATGTGGACCAAGAAGAGCTGTCCTCGAAATTGCAGGCACTCTGTGACATGCAGTTTGAGAATAGTCCGAGTTGGGATGGACTTATGATGGTTCGTTTTGATGAGTTGTTTTACGCATCGGTTTACACTAGTTTGAATAAAGGCGACCGTTCCATGCTTCGCACGATGATCATCATCGGACTTTTGCTGCTCATTTCGGCCCTGCTGAACTACATCAACCTGAATGTCGCTTTGGTCGGGAAACGTGCCAAGGAGATGGCTTCGAGACGGTTGCTCGGTGCACAGAAGTCCGACATCGTTTGGAAATTCCTTGGCGAGGCCTTTGTCTTTACCTTGTTTAGTTTCGTTGTCGGGTTGGCAATAGCCCATGCCATTGTTCCGACCGTCAATCGGCTATTGCAGTCGGATGTGGCGATTAC